>CAZRBD010000010.1:28356-47560 GCA_964598265.1 uncultured archaeon | reverse complement strand
GCTAGTTTCATAAAGAAAAAGCTTTTTTTCGATCCGTAACTTGTAAACTTAAGATTTATAAAATTTCAATTTAAAAGTTAAAATGCCAATAATATCCCTTCAAATTAGTGATGATTTACTAGAGAGATTTGAAAAAGTTCGAAGCCTCAGTGGCTTTAATTCTAAAAGTGAAGCATTAAGAGATTCTATTGTGTTTTTTATTGAAAAACATGAGCAGTTCGATAAGTTAGAAGGATATAAGATAATGACAGTAAGTCTAGTATATCCATTTAAGGATTTAATAATTGATCAAATTACGGAATTATATTCCCACTTTCATCAGATTATAAAAACTGTAACTGATTGGCGTATTGCTGAAAAGAAGATTGAATTAATATTATTAGTCGGGGAATTTGGAACCATTAAAGATTTATATAGGGGATTAGCAAAAATAAAGGATGTAATTTGTACCATTAATGAAGTTATAATTGATTAATCGAAACGGAGAGAAAAATCAACGCTTTCTGAGGGAAATTGAGTTAGCGATCCAGAGCTTATTACATCAGGTTCGGAAAGTAAGTAATCTAATATGTTGTCTGGAGTTATTCCGCCTGAAACTTCTATTATTACTTTATGTCGTATATTGTGTTTCTTTAATGAATTTATAGCATCTTCAACCCCTTCTGGGCTAAAATTATCGAGCATTATTATATCTGCTCCATTTCTTGCAGCAATTAAAGCATCTTCAGCATTCTCAACTTCTACTTCAATTTTCTTAGTAAAACTGGCTTCTTTCTTCATATCTTTTAAGAGTCGTTCGATATTTCCCTTATAATATCTCAAATGTGTGTCTTTTAGTAGAATCATATCATCAAGTGAGAATCTATGCGTATCTGCGTGCCCTATTTCAGCCGCCATTTTCTCAAATATTCTTAATCCTGGGATTGTTTTTCTAGTACAGGCTATTTTTACATTTTTACCAGAATTATTTATAATTTCTACAAATTTTCTTGCTGTAGTAGTAATTGCACTCATGTGTGAAAGTAAATTTAACGCCGTCCTTTCTCCTAAAAGGATGTCTCGAATATTTCCTTTTAACTCTAAAATAATATCTTGATTATTTACAAGTTCTCCATCTTCTTTTAAAAAATTTGTTGATAGATTTAAAATTCTAAAGAGTATTTTTAATACTTCTAATCCAGAAACATATCCTCTACTTTTAGCTATTATTTTAGCAGTAGTTTTTGCATTTTTCGGAATGACTCTTGAGCTTACATCAGTAAATATACAATCCTCTTGTAGAAACTCTCTTAACTTTTGCTCTATTATGATAATATTATAATTCATATTTCGCAGAATTTTGTGTTAGTATTATTATTACTTAAAAATTAATTAAAATTATGGTAGAAAAAGAATTTTTACTTATAAGCAATGGTGAATTAGTTTTAGAAGCGGAATATTTCCAATCAAAGAGAGATCAAAAAGATCCATCAGTTTTATTATGTCATCCCCATCCTGAATATGGTGGAAATATGCATAATAATGTGGTGTCTGAAATTTTTAATAGATTAGTTAAAAATAACATTTCATGTTTAAAATTTAATTTTAGAGCTGTCGGAAAATCAACTGGAAAGCATTCAGATGGTAGTGGTGAATTAAGCGATGTTAAAGCATGTATCAATTTTTTATTAAATGAAAAAAATTGCAAGAGAATTATTTTATGTGGGTATTCTTATGGCGCAGCCATAGGGTGTTCAGCAATAAATTATTCAAAAAATATTATCGGGTATATTTCTATTTCATTTCCATGGGATTTTATGGGGCCAGAATACAAGAACTTATCACAATCTCTTAAAAAAAAACTATTTATTCAAGGTAATCAAGACACAATTGCATCATATGAAAATTTTGAGTCCCATTATAGCTTTTATCATAGTCCAAAAAAAAAAAAAATTATTGATGGGGCAGATCATTTTTATAGGGGGGGCTTTGAAGGACAGATAAGTACAGAAGTTTTAGAATTTTATTATTCATTGGTTTAAGATTAACCAAAAAAAATAAAAAATTAGGAAAAATTCAGCTAATTTATAAACTTGAAAGCTTATCTAGATCCGCTTGTGAATTTTCAACAGCCCAATCTACGAGTTGGTCAAAATATCGCTCCACATCATCACTTTCAGGGAGCTTTGATAAAACCGCTAGAAGAAATTGATTTTTCTTATCAGACAAAATAATATTTCTCATGATGATATAGTCATCTTTATATTTTATTCTAATGCTTTCAATATCTGATAGATTAAGTTCCTCTGCAGCTTTATATGCAGAATCACTCAGCAATGAGCCCATCGCTGCTACTACCCGCTCGTCTATATCTTCTTCTTTTTGGGATGCTAAAACTAAACCAGTAGAAGTGGCAAAAAGAGATGCTCGAAAATTACCATTATCATTTAATTCTTTGAGAACAAGTTCAAGTCTATTAACCAATTGCTCACACTCTCTTTTATGATTATTAAATTCTTAACCTATAAAAATACCTTAAAGTAATACTTACAAGAGTTTTTATTCTGATATTCATACATAAAATTTCTTTGTATAAATAATATGAGGTAATTTATATTTAAAATTATTCTAAGTAGATTAATTCTACGTTCAAAAATTTACAGACAGAAGCTTAATTATCGCTATTATAAATTATAATAGTTCTAATAATTCAATTTAATTTAAAATTCACAATAAATGTTGATAAAACATCATCTTCATCAATATTTAAAGTCATAACACTTGGCCTTGCTTTGGGTTTTAAAAATCCAGGTCTCTCAATAGGAGCTTTGGGTTTTGTTGGAGATCCTGGATTTAAAAGTAGAACTTTAAATTCAGTACCTTTAATGCTAGGGATATGTGTGTGACCGTTAATTAGAATATTTAAATCATGGTGCTTTACAAACTCTTCTAGATTTTCAGGTAATATATGCTTGACACCAATGTTATACCGACTCACGGTAAATTTGGTAAAATCTTTAAGACCTTTTATGGTATCAAAATTTCCTCTTACACATCGAACAGGAGCTATTTCTTTAATTTGGTTTAAAAAGAAATCTTCAGAAATGTCCCCAGCATGAATTATCTCATCTACGTCCTTAAAAACTTCCTTTAACTGATTAATCAATAATGATAATTTGTTATTATCGAAATCTTTGGTTACATGGGTATCAGAAAGAATTCCTAACTTCATTTAAAAACCTCCTCAAATTGTTATCATTATACCCATAAGGAAAATTAACATTGCTACAACAATATCAATAAATACTCGAAATATTCTATCACCAATAGTTTTTTCTCCTCTAACATCGAATTTAAAATACTCTCTGAACATCTTTATTCCAATCGATAAACCACCTTTTATTCGAGGAAATTGCCAGATTAATAATATTACGCCTATAATTAAGAGTGGAGTATAAAGATAAAAAATAATACCAGAAAAACTATTTCCTTCACTTCTATGGATGATTAGGTTAAATGGATCTCCTACATAGGATTGGAGAGGAATTAAAAAATTCCAGACTGCATGGGCAGAGATAATATTGTTTAAGGTATGAGCTATTATAGCCGGAATCAACCATTTCCTCCTCAATACTAATAAAGAAAGGATAATTCCTATGAAAAATGCTTGTAGAAACCAAATGAATGGATACCAAATAGGGTAGAATCTACTTATTGGATCAAGGAAATAAGCAAAATGACCTAATCCAAAATAAATCGCGGATATCAATACTGCTGACATCCTAAAATAATGTTCACCACCTCGTTTAGTTAATAGCCCTCTACTAACAGTTTCTTCAGTAATGCCTACTGAAAGTTGAATAACAATTACCGAAATGAGAAATATAACATAACTTCCTCCTAAATAAATATCTGTTGGTCTAGAAGCTAGGGTAATAGATTGATACTCAAGCATCTTAGGTACTAGTAGATATGTAAAAAAATCAAGTGGTAAAAATACTAGAAAAAAAATCAATAACCCATATAAGATTTGATATTGATAATTCTTTTTAGTTACTTTAAATAGTCTCAAATGTCCCATTGCTGGAGATATATCTTCCTCACCAATAACATTTTTTTTCTTATCTTGGAATAATAGATTTGAGAAATGTAGTATTAATGGTACACCTATAAACACCATAATAGCTCTAGAAGAATAAATCAATATACCATAGAGTTCAGATTCAGTACCTACTATCAATGGGATAAGAAATACGGGTATCAATAAGAGCAGAAAAATTAAAATAAATCCCAATGCTACTTCGTATAAAAAAAATCTAAATCTATCAAGAAAAATTTGTTTTTTTCTTTTTTTTCCATACACCATAATAATCATTAATTTGAAAATTTTGATAAAAAACTATTAAAACATAAAATTATAAGCTTTCTTATTTAAAAAATTCTGATATTAACTCCTCACTATTTGGAAGACCATTTCGCGCTCCTAATTTTTGAATACACCTTCCCGCAATGAAATTTCCGACCTTAACATTCTTTTTAAGATCGTTAAAGAGATAGCTAGGATTTTTAATAAATTCATAAATAAAGCCAGCAGAAAAAGAATCTCCAGCTCCAGTTGTATCTGTTGCATTTTTAACTGGGATCGTTTGAATCATTCCAGAATCTTCTTTATTAATAAGAAATGCCCCAGCTTTACCCATTGTAATAATAACGACTTTTATTCCCAAATCGAACATGATATGTATATTTTTTTTTTTAAGTTCTTTCATATCGCTCATGTTGTCATTTGGAAAAAGAGTTTGAAATTCTCTTTTAGACAATATTAAAATGTCTATTTGTTCTAGCAATTTTTTAATTGTAGAGTAGCCTTGATCAATGATTAACATCCCAGGGTTTAAAATCACAGGGATTTTATGTTTTTGACTAACCCTAGCTGCTTCAATTAGGGGTTCAATATTTCTTAAACTACTTAGATAAATGATTTTAGTAGATTGTAACTCTTTTTCTTTAATATCATCATGTGAAAGATAATTAGCAGCACCGCTATAAGCATAAATTCTACGTTCTCCCTCTTTATTTAAAACTATGTATGCTGAACCTGTTCCATGTTCCCATGAATATTTTATCATCGAAGTGTCAACATTGACAGCTTTAAAATCTTTTATGATTTTAGAGCCAAATGTATCATTATTTCCCAACTTACCAATAAAAATAGATTTAAGTCCTAATTTTCCACATGCATAAGCAGTATTAGCCGCTGCCCCACCAGAAAATAGTTTTAAATCTGATACATAAACCTCATCGTCTTCAAGAGGGTGCCTTTCAACTTCTGCTACCATATCAACTAAAGCAGCACCTATGCAGATAACATCGGATTTATCGGTCGTTTTTAATCAACTTATTTATATGTAAAGGAACCATATTGAGATTTAATTTCAACTATATTTTTATTTTTAATTGGAGATTTCTCACATTGACCGATAATTTTAGATTCTATCTTATATTTTTTTGCAATTTGAATTATCTCATTAGCAATTGTTTCATTACAGTAAACCTCCAATCTATGCCCCATATTGAAAACCTGAAACATTTCTCTCCACAATGTTTCCGAGGACTCTTGGATTATTTCAAAAATTATTGGAAGTGAAAAAAGATTATTTTTTATATATTTTATCCCTTTCCCGTAATTTAGGTTTTTTGTCTGTCCTCCCCCAGTATTATGTATTATTCCATGAATTTGATCTCTATAGCTTTTCAATATTTTCAACACTGGAGGAGAAAAAGTTCTTGTTGGAGAAAGAAGGGCTTGTCCTATAGATATATTTAATTTTTTAATTTTATCAGATAATTCATATCTTCCAAAAAATATTAATTTTTCATCAATATTTTTATTATAAACTTCAGGATATTTCTTATAATAATCATGCGATAGAGTACCATGCCTTGCAAGAGTTAATCCATTACTTCCAATTCCACTATTATACTTATCTTCATAAGAAGATTGGCCAAAACTAGCCAATCCTACTATCACATCATCACTTTTTATGTTATCTGTATTGATAACATCTTTTTTCTTCATACTTGTGAATACTGAAGCATCCAGTATTAGAGTCTTTACTAAATCTCCAACATCGGCTGTTTCTCCTCCACACATAATTACGGGCAACCCAAGAGATGTTAACTTTTTACTATATTCATAATATTCATCAATAATAGTGGAGACTATATCTCCTGAAATTAATGATTTATTTCTACCGAGATTATTAGATAAAAACATAGTCCCTGTAGCTCCCACGCATATAACGTCGTCGATATTCATTATTACAGCATCCTTTACTATATCTCTGAATACAGTAGTATCGCCTGTCTCTTTATAACACATATAAGCTAAACTTGTTTTAGTACCAGCACCATCAGCGTGAAAAACTGAACAATAATCTTTTCTGCCACTTACATCATTAACAATTGTGCAGAATGCTCCAGGAAAAAGGCCTTTATCTAATTTTTCAATAGCTTTATGTACATCCTCTTTTTTTGAGGATACTCCCAATTGAGAATAAACATTTTTGTTTTTATCCATTTCTAATTTATAAATTATATTTATTTTCTAAAATCTTAATCAGATTCTTAATTTGGTCAGTTGCTTTTCCAATATATTTATGCGGATCGAAAATTTCTTCTAATTCCTCTTTTGAAAATTTGCTGCTAATCAGTTGGTTTTCATTAAGAATATCTTTCATAAATATATTTTCGTTTCTTGACGTAATCGCTGCTTTTCTTAATATTTCATGCCCCTCTTGTCTTCCTATTCCTCTATTCACCAATTCAATCATAACTTTTTCTGTTAAACATGCCCCTTTTGTGAGATTTAAGTTTCTTTCAATATTTTTTTCATTAAGTTCAATATTTTTTAAATTTAGGGTCAATTGGGTGATCATGTAATCTAATAATATGAAATTTTCAGCAAAAATTACTCTCTCAGATGCGGAATTAGTTAAATCTCTTTCATCTTCCAAAACTATATTATCTAACGCGACTATAACATTGGATTTAAGTATTCTAGCTAAACTACAAATCCTCTCTGACTTATGTGGATTCCTTTTATGTGGCATTGTAGAACTACCCACTTGGTCTTCTTTGAAAGGTTCAAACATCTCTGATATTTCATTCCTTTGAAGAACTCGGTTCTCTCTTGCAATCTTAGCTAAAGTCTGCCCTATCATTGATGTTAACAAAATAACTTCCGCATGTCTATCTCGTTGAATAATTTGATTTGCAATAATTGTAGGATTTAATTCTAACTTATTCATCACTCTTTTTTGTAATTCGATACCTTTCTCTCCAAAACTGGCCATGGTTCCAACAGCACCTGACATTTTACCATACGATATTCTTTTGATAACTTCTAAAATTCTATCTAAATGCCTACTTATTTCATAAGCCCAAACCCCAAATCTCATACCAAATGTTGTAGGGATTGCGTGTTGACCATGAGTTCGACCAATACAGATTAATTCCGTTCTTTCCCTTGTAAGTTTCAAAAGAATAATTAGCAGTTCCAATAATGAATTCTGAATATATTTTAAAGCTTCTCTTAATTGTAAGGCTGTAGCGGTATCCTCAACATCATAACTTGTCGCCCCTAAATGAATATAATTCCCTGCATTTCCTTCACATTGTTCAGCTAAGCCTTTTACCATTGCCATTAAATCATGATGAATTTGGTAATCAATTTCTTTTACTCTTTCGAGTTTTACAAAGTTAATATTCGCCTTTCTACTAATTTCATCTGCAGCTTCATTAGGAATATTTCCTAATTCAGCATGAGTTTGTGCCAAAGCTGCTTCAACTTTCATCCAATTTTCTAATTTTTTTTCTTCAGTGAATAACTCAGCGATTTCAGTTCTATAACGCGTTTCTATAGGATGTATAATTTTATGATCCATTTTCCCTCTTTCTTTTTTATATGTTCTAATTAGAATAATGTTTCATCAAGAAATATATGTTATTTTATTTAAGATTAAAAAACAAATGAAAATTGATTAAAATAGTCATGAAAAAAACTAAGATGCTAAAAACACAGAGATTAATTTATGTGTTGTTATATGAGTTTAGTACCAATTAACAAATGTGTAATATAATCAGCTACTAACTCAATTGAATCAGAAATCGCTTCTAATATATCAAAAACATTCCCAACTGTAAATACTGTAAAATAACTTATATCATATTCTGTTTCTTGAAGACTTTTTCTAAGTTTTATATTGAGAAGATCTACTTTATGTTCAAGCCGATTAATTTTGTTTGAGTATTCTTTCACATTTTTTCGTTCTTCTAACATATCAATTACAATTTTATCTAAATAATTTACACATTCTACAGTAGTTTCCATCATTTGCAATACTAGATTAATAGTTTTTTCACTACTCTGATCCCAAAACTTAATTGGGATAGTATTTATTCTTCGAGCTACTCCAGTTGCGCAATTTGCAACATCATCCATTCTTTTAATTAAGTGAGATAAATCCATTCGAACACTTGGATTTAATTCTCCTGTTGAAATATCTATTAGAATTTCCCTTCTTAAAGTATCAGCATCATCTTCTAGAAGATCGACCTTATGAAAGTGATCATGTGCTTTTTCAAGATTCTTTTCCTTTAGAAGTATTTCCAGACCATGCTCTAGTTCAATTACTGATTCTTTTACTTTTTGAGCATGTTTTACAGATTTCTCTAAAACATTTACAGCAGTTTTTTTTTTAAAATATTCGATTAATGAACCCATTACCTTCACTTCCTTGATTTCTTTTCTTTATATTAATTATATATTTCTATTTTCTATAAATATTTTAGTACATTCCAAATGATATTTTAGTACATTCCAAATGATATAAATCCGGTATATATTAATCCGGCAAGTAATGCAGCCATGGGAAATGTAACCACCCAAAATAAAGCCATTTTTCCTAAACCGCTATAATTAACCTCTTTTTTTTGTGCTATATTCATACCTATAATACAAAATACTATCACATGGCTATGACTAATTGGTACACTGTATATCACAGTGGTAAACATAAGAATTAGAGCACTTGCTAATTGTATGATAAATCCATCGCTAGGTCGAGTATCAGTCATTTGACTAGCTAAATTTCTTATGACGTATCTACCAGCTATAAAGAGCCCGAAAAAAGCGAATATTCCACAGACTACGACAAGAGGATAATAACTTGATACTGGAATTGTTCCATTATGAGAAAGAGCGTAAATCATACCAAGTGCCTCTGCTGAGTTCGCACCTGTCCATATTGATGCCATAAATACCGCAATCAATAATCCCCAGATAAATTTTCTCTCAGAATTCTCAATTTTGTTCAATCCCTTATGTCTTTGTAAGAAAAATCTCGAAATTATTTTATACATTCCGTAAGTAACCAACAATCCTGCCACAGGGCTTATAAACCATGATATAACTACTTTACCTAATTTTCCCCAATTAAATGCTGTAGTGGGATCCACTCCGCCCACAGATAAGGAATAAACAATCACTACTCCAAAAATTGAACCAACTAACGCGTGAGTAGATGATAAAGGTATACCAGCAAAACTTCCAAGGACAAGCCATAAAATACTACTAATTAAAACTGCTAACAGCATATAAACTGTGTACTCAATACCTTCCCCTAAAATGCCAGCACCGACTAGACTTGCAACACCCTCGGAAAAGATTATCATACCGATAGCAAGACCAAGACCCCCTATTATTAGTACATAGACAAATTTGATTGATCCCACTGCTGCCAGAGGCGTAGATGTTTCATCATTTCCCCCTATTGCAAATGAAAGTCCAAATGCTAAAAGGATGACGGTAATAACTAAAATAAAACTTAGTCCTTCAAAAAGCTCTACCATATTTCATATACCTTAAACTAGATTTATTTGAAGATTAAGTATTTTGTTGCCAAAAATTGTATATATTCTGCAAAATCTTTAATATGATCTGCTAACATCATGATATCTTCAATCATTTCTTTTAAATAGAGAAAAGTCCGGCTTAAATAATCCATTGAATAATTATAAAGTCTATTTAGCAGTATCCATTCTTCATTCCTCATTCTTCTTCTTTCATCTTTTATTTGTTCGCATACATCATGGGCTTTTTCTAAATCAGTCCCGATGAATTTAACCGCATCTGCTATAAAATTTGAAATAGATTTAAGAGATTTTAAAATTCCTGAAACTCTTAGTTTAAATTTCTCATCAGGCAGAACAGCCTTATATAAAAGTAATCTATGGGCTATAAATTCTCCAATATTTTTCATGTCATTGATTTTTCCAAAAATCTTAAGACGATCGGCTTTTGCAAAAACCGAACGTTTTTTCCAGAGCTTTGCTTCAAAACTTTTTTTAATTTCTACTTCTACTTTGGTTTCAATAACATAATTTAGATTATTTTCAAATTCTACAAAATTCTCATCAATAAGATACTCAATACCTTCAATAATCTTTAATGTTTGCTCATGTATTCTATCCATGAACATATGAGTTAATTCATCAATACTTTTCTTGTGTAACTGTTTTTCATCAGAATTATTTTTTATTTTTACTCTCATTTTAATAACCTACTTGACTATTTACTTAATCTTTTCTCACTTTTTTTTTATATCACATCAACTAATTTTATTTTTAAATTGAATTTAATTTTACTATTAACACAAAACTATACAATATAAAAATCAGAAAATTTAACGGCTAACTTAAGTTAAATTTCAATTTACAATCGATCTAATATAATGAGGAAAAATGACCAATATTTTTTTTTCCGATGTTATAATTGTGGAGAATGGTATTATTCAAAAGGAATTATAAAGACTAAGAAATGTTGGAAGTGTAATCGATCTTTTCTCTTTAAAAACTCCACTAAGTTTGCAAAGATTTGCTCTATTCACGACGCTATATCTATTGTAAAAGAATTGAAAGCTAAAAATTGAATTCTTGTTTATAATAGAAATCGTTTTATCTATGAATTTTAGTAAAAACAAAGGTATTTAAGCTATTTTTCAATTTTTTTGGTGATATAATGATAATCACTAACTTACAATAATTCTATCGATAATTAAAACATCTAAACCAAAAATATGGATATAGCAGACGATTTAAAAGATATAGATGAAAAATTAATTACAGAACTATATCAACTGGCTAAAAATAAAGTTGAATATTTTGATTTACGAGCAGAAGTAAATTCTGGTACAAATTTAGATTTTACAGATCAAAAAAGTAAAGAAATTTCTTCTTTTCAAATAAACGAATGTGGAATTCGAGCTTTCAATAACGGTGGTTGGGGATTTTGTGTACTTAAGGATTTAAAAAGAAATTCTATCACAAAAGGCTTTCAAAAAGCAATAAAATTAGCAAATCTTTCAGAATCACTGACTAAACACAAGTTTAAATTAATGGAAAGCAATCCGATTAATCAAAATTTTAAGGTTTCAGGCAAAAAGAAGCTGAACGATATTGATATTGAAGATAAATTAAGACTTGTTAAAAACCATGAAAAAATAGCGTCAGATTACTCCCCTAAAATTAAAAATACGCATACTTTATATATGGATGGACATACACAGAGCTTATTTCTAAACTCAAATGATAGTAATATTTTCCAAGATTTATCATTTCTACGATTATTTTGTTTGGTGTATGCAAAAGAAAATAGTGTTATACAGAGATCCGTAAACTCTATTGCAGGAATTGGAGGATATGAAATTGCCGAAACAGATAAAGCACTTAATTTAAGCGAAAAAACAGCTCGAGAAGCCGAAGGATTATTAAAAGCAAAATCACCAGTTGGTGGTAAGTTTACAGTTATTACAGACTCGAAATTAACAGGAACAATGATTCATGAAGCATTTGGTCACGCTTGTGAAGCTGATTTAGTATTAAATAGAGAAAGTATATTAGAAGGAAAAATTGGAGAAAAAATTGCTTCGGAACATGTTAATATTATAGATAATCCCACAATGGGTGGGGGAAAGAGGTTCAACTTGCCTTATGAGTTATTTGGTTGTTATTTTGTAGATGATGAAGGAATTCCTTCACAGAAAACAACAATTATTGAAAATGGAGTTCTAAAAAATTATTTACATAATTTAGAAACATCCTCAAGGATGAAGAAACAACCTAATGGACATGGAAGGGCATCATTTAGCGTCTCTAGGCCTCAAGTGCGTATGGGTTTCACATTTTTAGAGTCAGGAGATTGGGATATTGAAGAATTGATTGAGGATACTAAAAATGGTATTCTTTGTGAAGATTTTCAATACGGATATACTGATCCAACAACCGGTAATTTTCAGTTTAAATGTAAATTTTCCCATAAAATTATAAATGGGGAAAAAAAAGAAATGATGCGAGATGTTGCTCTTAGCGGCATGATCCTTGAGGTCCTAAATAAAATATCTGCGATTGGTAATCGTGATACTTTTAATTATTCTGATGGGATGTGTGGAAAAGGTGGCCAACGTGTTAGAGTCTGCGATGGTGGACCTTATATTAGAATAGAAAATGTTACTGTTGGAGGACTTAACTAAATGAACGATTCTAACATTTTCAATTTAGCACAATACAGCTTAAAATTAATCGAACAAAGAAGTTCCAAGATCACCTGTGCCGAAGTTTTCTTTGGCATAAGTGAATATATTAATATTGATATTGAAGAAAACTCAATAAAAAATAGTGAAATTGGTGAAGATAATGGAGTTTCAATCAGAGTAATTAATAGGAATGGCTCACTTGGATTTGCATATGCAAATAATCTAGAGAAGAAAACAATTGAAAAAATCTGTAAAATTGCGATTAAGATGATGAATGTGGGTACAAATAATCCTGATTTCAAAAATTTACCAGAATCCTTTAAGGATTATCCCGTTGTAAAAGATCTATATGATAAAAAATTGAAGGATCTCCAGTTTGAAGATTCATTAAGTTACGTAAATGATTTAATAAGAGTTTGTGATGATGATGAACAAGCAATTTCTCAATCAGGAAATTTTTCATCAAGTTATTCAAAAACCTATATTTTTAATTCCAATGGTTTAGAAGTATGCGGAATAGATACTAATTGTCTGGTTTCCTCAAATATTATCGTTAAAGATAAAACAACTAAAGAAACATCATCTGGTTATGAATGGCAAGGAGAAAGAATGTTAAATAAGCTTAATGCCCTCAGAGTAGCAGAAATAGCTTTAAATGATGCTAAACGTAATCTTCATAGGAGAAAAATAAGTAAAATGGAAGTTCCTGTTATTCTCACCCCAAAGGGAACAATAAATCTAATTTTAAGACCCATAGCTCTAGCTATTAATGGGGAAACTTTTCAACATAAAAGGTGTTTTTTAATTGGAAAAAGAGATGAGATAATTGGCTCAGAGTATTTAAATATTGAGGATAACGCATTAATTAATGGAGCTTATGGATCATCATCATTTGATGGGGAAGGGGTTCCTTGTAAAAATAAAAAGATCATTGAAAAAGGGAAATTCATGAATGATGGCTTATTGCATAATAGTTATACAGCAAATAAAGAAGGTGTCGAAAGTACTGGAAATGCTCTTCGTCAGTCATATTATTCCCTCCCTTCTATTGGAATTACAAATTTGATCATGAAAACAGGAGATATAGAACTTTCTGAAATGATCCAAAATATAAAAAGTGGAATTCTATTAAACTATACTCCCGATTCCCCAAACTTATCCACAGGAGATTTCTCTGGATTAATTCTCTATGGCAATCTAATTAAGAATGGAGAGATAAAGGAAGGATTAAATGAAACAATGATTGGTATTAACCTATTAGAATTATACAAAAAGATCGAAGCCGTATCAAAAGATTTTAAAACTTATGGTTCATATCAAGCACCCTATGTAAAAATAAAATCAATAAAAATAATTGGTGGAGCAAATTAATTAGTTATATTTAACCAAAGATATAAATTGTCAAAGTGTTTTTCAATTCCGGAATTTTCTATTTCCCATATTTCGACAATAATCCTCTGATTAGCTCCAGGTTGAGAAAATGAAATATTCAACATTTCTGACATCCATATTTGGTTATGCAATAATGTAATTTTAGAAGTATTAAAGTAAGATGTTGCATTGATAGAACCAGAAGGTAATACGACAGTTTTATTATCATCCCCTTTTAAAATCTCAACTCGGAATGAATAGTCTCGATTTAAATAATTTCCAACTGTTACGTAGAAAAAAATAGTCTCATTAACAGATGCCTCAGTGGGGTAGTTTTCTGCTCTTCTATCTTCATTCAAAATACCCAATGTTACATAACCTGGTTCAGGTGTTAAAATATAATAAATAATAAATCCTGAAACAATTACGATGCCGATAATTAAGCTTATCTTAAGTAATATTCCAAATTGCTTATAACTCTTTTTTAAATTATTTTCTTCATTTTTCTCTCTCATGATCTTTAAACCAAGCAATAGTTTTGTTTAAACCTTCTTCAAGTGATGTCGTTGGCTCCCAATTTAGAATTCTCTTTGCCTTTTCTAAAACAGGACATCTAAATACTGGGTCATCAATAGGTAATGGTTTAAAAACTATTCTTGAATTTGAATTTGTTAAATTTTTTATTAAATTTGCGATTTCTAAAATTGAATATTCCTTATCATTGCCTAAATTGATTACTTCCCCAATTGCATCATCTGTGTGAACTATTTTAAGAAAACCTTCAATTTCATCCACTACGTAAATAAAAGATCTTGTTTGAGAACCATCACCAAATATTGTTATATCTTCATCATGTAGAGCTTGATGAATAAAATTCGGAATTACTCTTCCAAACTCAGGACCATAACGGATTCTTGGTCCTGAAGTATTAAAAATCCTAACTATTTTTGTCCTCATTTTGTGTTGAATCTCGTAAGCTTTTATGAAGGCTTCTCCAGCCCTCTTTGATTCATCGTAGCAACTTCTAGGCCCAACAGGGTTAACATGACCGAAATAACTTTCTGGTGTAGGAACTGCTTCTCTTGGAGGATTTCCATAAACTTCAGATGTACTAGTGTAAAAGTAAGTTGCATTATGATGCTTAGCAATACCTAAAGTGTTGAGGGTTCCTAGAGTATTGCTTCTTAAAATAGAGATTGGATTATCTTTAAATTCAAAAGGAGATGCTCTACTTGCTAAATGCATAACAATATCTATTCTTTTTATGTCTCCTACACATATACCTAATGGGTGATAACTCATCCCAAAATAAATGGGGTAAGATATGTCATGATTGATGAACCGAAATGTTTCTTTGTCTTTAAGATGTAAAATATTATTAAATAAACCTGAAGAGAGATTATCTAAACATATACAATATGCATTTTGTTCGATTAATACGTCACAAAGCCAAGAACCTAAGAACCCAGCTCCTCCTGTCACCAAAACTGTTTTATCTTCAAAACTAATTTTATCCTTTCTAAGACGAGCTATTATCTCTTGAATATCTTTATTAAAATTGTAGTTCAATTTTAAAACCTTTCTCTATTTCAATATAATTCTTCATCTTTATTGTCTTAAATAAATTTTGCTTTTAAACTACTGTTAACGTAATTTATATAATCTTAACTCACAATCATGAACCTAAGAGTTTTAATAGTTAAGAAAAGAAGTGTATTTTTGTGTAAATAGGAAATCTAGTTTGTTTTTGACCCACAATATTGACAAAATTTTAATTCGAGAGGAAATAATTTTCCACAGCTATGACATTTCTTTAAAGAATTTTTAAGAATTTCTCTTCCTAGCATTTCAAAAGCTTTTTCAACATTTTCACCTGTCTTAGAAGAAGTACTTAACAATTCCCCCCGGAATTTATATTTCTCAAAAAAATCTAACGCATCTTTTCTACTCACTTTTCTCTCTAAATCGATTTTTGTCTCAATCATTATTTTTGTTTTAGGTGAATTAGGAACTGAAGATATGACATTTATCCAATCAAAAAGATCCCCAAGTGAGTCTTCATTAGTAATATCATATAACATTAAAGCTCCTGAAGCTCCAGATATATATGAAGGAAAAAGAAGTCTAAATTTCTTCTCTCCCGCAAAATCCCATATATTTAGAAGTATCTCTGTATCATCGACAATCACCTTTTTTGTTTCAAAATCAACACCAATTGTAGATAAGGTAGATCTCTCAAATTTCCCAGTGGCAAATCTTCTTAACAGACTTGTTTTTCCCACATTTTTTGCTCCAGCCACAACAACTTTAAACTTTATCATTTTTTGTCCCGTTATTTATTTTGAGTGCAAAATTTGTATCTTAATAATAATAATATGATTAATTATTATTGAAAACATTAAAAATCTTTTTTATTGTTTAGTTCGACTTAAGACTCTATATTTATTTGAATTCAGTCGCCGTTTTTATAGTTAAATCTGCTGATTTTGTAAATTTGTTGAGCAATTTTTTTGCCTATGTTATCAATTTTAGTTAAATCCAGGATATCTGCTTGGAAAATATTTTGTAAAGTTTTCAATTCTTTTAGTAAGTTTTTAGCACGATAAGCATTAACACCGGGTATTCCCGCAATAATGTATTCTAACAATTGAGAGGTTTCAATGGGAGCCTTATCGAACCTTAATTTCAAAGAAGATTTCGATATTGATTGTTCTTTCTTTGCTAATTGAAATAGGAATTCAGCAGTTTCTACGGCATTATTAGTTTTGTAAATAGAAACTCCCAAGTTGATAAGGATTGAAGTTATTGCACCATAAAGTGCATTTTTGTTAATGTTCGAATCTATAAATGGATCTCCTTCTAAAATTAAAATTGGTCTTAAAAAACTTTCTCGAAGTTTACTTAATTCTGTAAATAATCTTCCATCTATAATAGAATTATTAAAATCCTTGGCAGATTTTCGTTCAATCGCCACTCTTTCTGAAATTATATAATCAGCAACAACCAATTGTTGAAGTTTAAGATTTAAGCCCATTATAGAAAGTGCTCTGACGACTGGAGATGCTGTTTCTCGATTATCGCATATAATTTCAAATTTTTCTGCTCCTTCAATTTTTTTTATTGATAGAAGTTTACTTTTTGGATTTTCATTTTGTTGAGTAGTAGCATCTTTTTTTGAAGATAAAAATTTAATCATATCAGATTGACTTAATTTTGAAGAGGATTCTGAACTTTTTATCTTATATAGACTTGATTTCATTTTTTGTTCTTTTCTTTTAGCCGCCCAATAATAACCCTCATCTCGAGTACCTTCTGCCATCAATATGATTACTTTACCCTCCTTTTTTCTCCCCGTTCTACCTCTACGTTGGATTGAACGGATAGCACTGGGAACAACATCATAAAAAACCACTAAATCACATTCTTCTATATCTAATCCTTCTTCTGCCACACTTGTTCCAACCAAGGTGTTATAAATCCCTTCTTTAAAATCTTTAATTAATTCTATTTGTTCTTTTTGAGTTAATCCTTTATCAGTTCCTCTTGTTGCTTGACCTACGAACTTTTGTGCCTTAATTGTTTCATGGCCTTCAAAAAATCTTACTATATTATTAACAGAATCTCTAAAATGACAAAAAACGAGAATTCTTGAAAGAGAATTATTTCTTATTTGAGTAGTTAAAACCTTCATTAATTCTTTAATTTTTGGGTGAATTACTCCTTTAGAAAGAAGTTCTACAGTTAGTTCTTTAGCACGTTTTATATTTTTATCATGATACAATTCTCTTAAAGATTTGTTCGCTGTGTTATTTCTAATTTTTACTTCATTTTTCTTAAAATAATCGTTAAGAGGTCTAATCCCTTGAGTTTCTATTAACTCATCCATATAGGATAAACGAATAGCATTGGCTGCCAACTTCTTCGCGTTGAACATCTGAATTTTTTCATTATCATCGCTAGCGTTGGTAATCTTACTGTTTATAAGCTTATCTACTTTTAATAAGTCTTTTCTAGTGACTTTTTTTAAATCATAGGAATTAAGAAGATCGTTTTCTTTGAGGAATTTATAACATTCTTTTAATTTATCTTCTATTAACTTCTTAATTTCTAAGAATTCACTAGGGAGCTTAATTTTTATCCATTTATTACTTACATTTTGGATATAGGGTTTAACATCTGGATCTTTTTCTGTTCTAATTTCAATGTGTTCAATGAATAAATTACGTCTTATCTCATTGATTTTACCCTCTGTCGAGCCAGGACTTGCTGTTAAACCAAGTATCTGGGGGTATTTAGACATCTCTACATACTTTTTAGCAATAAAACAATAAGCATAATCACCTACAGCTCTATGACATTCATCAAAAATGATTAAAGAAACGTTTTTAATCGAATACAAGCCAGAAATTAAATCATTTTGCAGAACCTGTGGTGTCATAAAGGCAATTTTTAAATCTTTCCATATCTTCTTTCTCTTATCAGGTGCAGTAGCACCCGTAAGAGTTTTTAGCGATTCTGATGAGATTATTGTTAGATCTAGGAATGATTTATGGTGTTGTTCAACTAAGGGCTTCGTTGGAGCTAAAAATATAACTGTGGAATCCAACTTCTCTGTTAATCGTTGTACAGCTAGCATTAAGGCAATCACCGTTTTCCCTAATCCAGTTGGGATAACGACTAAACAACTATTGTTTAAACAATTAATAAAAATATTTTCTTGATACTGCCGTCTACTAATTAAATTTTGTTTTATTAATGGATGAGAAATAAATTCCTTTTTTATTGAGACTTAAATCACCATAACGATAATCAATTTCTAACTTTTGATTATAGAGTTCAAATGAAATATTTAAACTTACAGGCTATATTAATTCAGTAAAAATTTTTAAATTCTTAAATTGATTTACTAATATTTTAATAATTGAGATTTAGCCTTCGAGTAGAGTAATATTTATTTTATATTACACATTAGTCCTACATAAGCTAGGGCCAATGATCTAGTGGTATAATATTTAGTCAAGTATCTGCCAAAAATGCTCGCCTCACATGCGGGAAATCGGGAGTTCGATTCTCCCTTGGCCCACTTAAAGGAATCTGTAGAGAATAAGGATCCAAGAACTCCAATTTGAGTTACCGCTACGTAAACACACATCAAACATGTAAAAACGAAAAAGTTATATGATATAATATATTTTTAGAATCAAGTAACCTATTTCTTTTTTTGATTTGCCATGTCTACAAGCTTCTTAGAATCTCGAGAA
>CAZRBD010000010.1:16030-28346 GCA_964598265.1 uncultured archaeon | reverse complement strand
GCAGATTAGCTACGGGGCACCAATATTATGTGAGAAACCTAAAGATATCATAGATCCAATTAAAATCGCACAAGTAGAATTAAAGGCAAGAATCTTACCATTAACTATCAGACGTGAAAATCCAAGTGGAGAGTATCAAGATATTCATATAAATAAACTAATTCTAAAAAAAGATTAAATCTTATCTTAATGTTTGCTTAAGCAAATTTAAAGTCTTAAACGATATTCAGTTTATTGAATACGATATTTTCCCCTTTCTGTGAGATAATAAACAATCTTTTCTCCCACTTTTTCAGATTGTATATAACCTTTAGAGTTCAAACTACTTAAAATTTTTTCAAACTCTGCTTTTTTAAAACCAGGAATTCCCAAAGGTATCCTTGACTGGTTTGCTATTATTGCTATTCGTTCTAAAAATAATCTCTTTCCCATGAAGGTTTCAAGAATTGTAATCTCATCGTTCGAAAGCCTCTCAAATTGATCATGCTCTAAATAACGCTCTTTTAGGGTTTGTGCAAGATCTCTTGTTTCTCGACTGATTTCTTGCTTTTTAACCTCAACATGCTTTAGAGTTACCAAATCTTTTGCTACTTTATGTTTTTTATCTTCAAGGTTTGCCTTCTCTCCTTTATCTTTTTTAGAAGGCATATCTTTTTCATTTTTCATAATAATACAATAAGGAATTTAATTATAAAAATTTATATTAAAATAATGAAGAAGGTCATCGAGATAGAAAATGGAGATAAAATCACCTTACGACATGTGGTGAAATCTGATGTAGAGGGTGTGTGGAACAATTTTAATGAAGTCATTGATGAAGGTGATTATTTACCAGTATTATTTCCAGTGAAATCTCAACTAGAGAAAGATTCCTGGTATCGAAACGTTAAAAACCAGAACCAAATATGTATCATCGCAGAAAATCCTAAATTGAAACCTCCTCATAACATAATTGGACAATGTGAAGTTGTAAATTCTGAATGGGACGCCGCACTTCACGTAGGAATTTTGGGTATAATTATAAAACAAAAATATCGAGATTTAGGAATTGGAAGGGAATTAATTGATATTGCTATTCGTGAATCTAAAAAATTAAATAATAAAGAAAAAATTATTTTAAGTTGCTTTTCTTCAAATCAAAGAGCTCTATATTTATATAAAAAGATTGGATTTAAACTTGTAGGAACTAGAAAGAAACAGTTTCACATGGACACACAATATTATGATGAGATTCTTATGGAACTCTGGATTGACGATTATTTAGACTAAAATTAATAAGGTTAAGTTTTATTATTACCGATCTTCAGTAAGTCCAAAAATAAATTCGAAAATTTTATAGAAATCTATTAATAATACCATATTTTAAATTAAAATTAATAAGAATTGTTCTAGATTTCCAAATTTATGTTAAAATATAAAATCGTTTTAGCTGGTGCTAAAAATGTTGGAAAAAGTTCTCTCATTGCGCGTTATTGTGATAATATTTTCTATGAAAAAACTAAAGAAACTATTGGAGTCGCTTTTAAAAGAAAAAAAGTAAATATTAAAGATAATTTGATTGTTGAATTAAATATTTGGGATTTTGGGGGTGAAAAAAAATTTCGGATTCTCTTTCCCGCTTATGTAAATGGTGCTGCTGCTGCTTTATTATTATATGACACCACAAATAAAAAATCATTAGAAGATATTGAAAATTGGGTAAAAATAATTGATGAAAATTCTAAAGAAATTATAAAGGTAACAATTGCAACAAAAATAGATTTGAAAACTCAGCGAGAAATATCGAAAGCCGAAGCTATACAATTTAGTGAGAAATTTAATTGTTATGGAGAACCTATTGGGACTTCCTCAAAAACCGGAGAAAATATTGAACTAGCTTTCCTAAGCATTATTAATGCTATCGTTGAAAAGGAAATGCAATTATGCGATAAATGCAATGAATACTTCTCTAAAAAATTAAAAATTTGTAACTATTGCGGGTGTAAAGCAGAAAGCAATGCAATTTAAACCTTGATATTTACAAATCTTCTTCTTCTCGATTATAAAGAGATGGCGGGGGCTTTAAATCTTCGAGTGGTTTGCTTTTAAGTCTATTCACAAATGCTTCAAGTTCCATCTTCGCATTTTCTATTGAGGATTCAATTTCAGTTTTAACATTCTCTTCGCCTAAAACATAATTACGATGACTAGGAAAAAAACTATTTATCTTTAACGTGTTCAAAATTTGTAGCGAGTTGATATATTCTGAAATGGAGCCGGATTCATAAATGTTAGAGATAGCTCCTTTAAATAAGGTATCACCTGTGAAAATATATTGTTTAAACGGCTCATAAATGCAAATACACCCTGAAGTATGTCCAGGGGTTTCAACAATTTTTAAAAATACTTCTCCCAGATCAATAATATTTCTATCTTCAAGCCAGATATTAATTCTTAAATTAGATAAATCTACCCCCCATTTCTTTCCTTTCGTAACTAATTCATCTGTGTGTTGTATTTTGGTAGCTGCCCATCTATGGGCAGCAATTGGACACTGGAGGTAAGCATTAGAGCTAATATGATCAAAATGTGCGTGAGTATTTATTACTAAATTAATATCTTCTATTTTCAATCCAACTTCAGTCGTCAATAGGTAATTTAAGCTATTAAACTTTGTAATTATACCTGTATCGATGAGAACATTTAAATCCTCTCCAATAATAAGATATACATGACACCCAGCCCCTCTTGAATAAAACTGGTATACATTCGGTTTAATCAGATTTAAAATATAACCAGCTTTCCCATAAATATCATCCTCTTTAATAAGTCTCGGCTTAAAAATTGATAACTCCTCTCCATCTATTATTTTGATACACATTCACACTTATAAATATATAATTTTAACTTTAATTTATATTAAAGAGTATAAAAATAAAACTCTTTGATAACGGTCATAAATGTTTTATATCTACGTTTGTTGTGAAACTGTCTATAATTTGATAAATTCAATCAAGTAGATTATAATTGTTTGAAAAATACAATAAAAAAAGAAAAATAAAAAACTTGAAATAATTATTTATGTTCGATTTTTTGACACTTTAGAAGCATCGGTGGATTACTTGAGGTCCCATCTCTTTATACTCACGATTATTTAGATTTTAAAAGGTAGTTGGCAAGAAAGGTTTTAAAGCATCACAAAATTGAGCAAAGATAAATTTTATAATTTTTTAGTTTGTGATCTTTTAAAAAAAGAAAAGTTTGAAATTTTTTAAACCTCTTTTTTTCATTTCCTTTCGTCTTTTTCTTGAGATTCTACCGACGCTTCTAAAGCGCCATAAGTTAGAACAGGAATAAATATTTCACGTTTTTAGTATAACTATCATTTACTCGAAAAAATTGTGGCGATCTCGGATGTCTTTTCTTGAATGCTTTTCACCGCTTCATTAATAATATCTACAACCTCCATCTGCTTTTTATAGTCAATATTTTCAACATGTATTTTGAATAGATCCTCGATGATCGTTTCCAGAGCTGATTCTATGACATTATAAATATCAGAACCGAAGAGCCTTAGTATGCGTTCTAATGATAATAGCTGTATCTTTTTATCAAGTTCAGAAAAGCTTTTGCCTTTAGTTAAAAGGTCATAATCTCGAATGCGCGCCAACATATTTGATCCACCATTCGAAATTTTGAGTTTAAACTTAGGTCCGCCGGGTCCCTTTCTCTTAATTGAGATTTTCTCGATATGGCCTCCCCGATTTAATTCGTTTAGGACATTATAGAGATCTTTCTCCTCTTTGGACGGAGGATTTTCATGAACAATTCCTAAATAATCGCGAATTTCAGGTGCAATACATGGCGAATTTACATGAATATATTTTAAAATTTCCAACACTTTTATAGCTCGATCTAATTTCATATTACTCACGCTCTACTATATGGGGTTGAGTTCCATTTTAATTGGAATATAAATTCCGTGATTTTAGAAGTTGATGAATTTTCGACGTTCCGAATTGTATTAATCATAGTATGAAAATGCTGATATATATATTTTTTGTTAGAAATATTTTCCTTAAGTGAGTTCCAGAAATCTGGAATTCACTTTCACTCAAGTTTATAAATATGTTCTGCAATTATTAACATACACTTAATTTGTCATCTAAGTAAATAAATTAAAAATAAACAAAGCTGAAATTAAATATGGCTGAAGAAGAATCTTTTTTAAATGCAAAAGCATTAGTAGTAGATAATGGAACAGGTATATCCAAGAATGGATTTGCCGGTGAAGATCAACCTCGTTCAGTATTCCCAACCTTAATTGGGTATCCTAAATACGAGAGTATTATGACTGACGTAGAGCATTATACCAGAGAGTACTATATCGGAGAAGAAGCAATGCAACTCAAAGGTGTCTTGAAGTTAATGTTCCCAGTAGAGCATGGTATCATTGAGGATTGGACCGCTATGGAAAAGATCTGGCATTATACGTTCTATACAGATCTTAGAATCGATCCATCTGAACATCCTGTTCTCTTGACAGAAGCTCCTTTGAATCCGCGCCCTAACCGAGAAAAAATGGCTGAGATTATGTTTGAGACATTCAATGTACCCGCTCTTTATGTAGCAATGCAAGCAGTTCTAAGTCTCTACGCTTCTGGTCGTACTACCGGATGCGTTATAGATATTGGTGATGGTGTATCTCATGTAGTCCCAATTTTCGAAGGTTTTGCCTTATCCCATGCAATTCAGAGAATTGATCTTGCTGGTCGAGATATTACGACTTACTTACAGAGGTTGTTGAGGCAGAAAGGATATTCTTTCACGACATCTGCAGAAAAAGAAATCGTGAGAGATATCAAAGAGAAGCTTTGCTATGTCGCGATTGATCCCGAGAAGGAGATGATGCTGAGTAAGAAGGTCGCTGGAATGGAAAAGAGTTATATGCTTCCTGATGGAGAGACAATCAATGTTGGTGTAGAGCGATTTTTAGCACCTGAATGTTTCTTCAATCCATCTGTAATTGGTAAAGAGTTAGAGCCTTTAGACGATGTTATTGTTGGCGCTATTTCAGAGTGCGACGTCGATTTGCGAAGAGATCTTTATAGCAACATTGTTCTTTCGGGCGGTAGCACTATGTTCCCGGGAATTAAGGAAAGATTGACTAAAGAGATAAAAGAACAAATCCCAGAGAGCGTAGACGTAAAGATTATCGCACCTCCAGAACGTATGTACTCCGTATGGATTGGTGGTTCAATCTTAAGCTCATTAAAGACATTCCATCGTATGTGGGTGACCCGTCGAGAATATAAAGAGATGGGTCCACAAGTGATCCACCGTTGCTTCTAAAGCGTCAAATAAATTTACTATCATCAAACAGGAATAAATTTTTTTTATTTTTCTTTTTTTATTGTATAGAATATCTAAAGGATTTGCTTCTAATTGGGCGCGTAGATTCAAGTAGGAAAAAAAATTAAAAGTTAAAATTTACTCAATTTATTTTTCTTTTTTTTTATTTATTACCAATACTTATATCTTAAAAAAATCAGAAATTTCACATCTAAGCATAATTTCTCGAACTTTTCTGTGATTTATAATAAATAAAATGATTGCTAAAAATAATGCCTACCCTTCGCTAAAAACTTAATTAAATAGCAAGTTTAGAACCTGTAAACATTGAAAGTTTTTTTTATATCCATGCCTATAAACATCTATAAAAAAAGAAACTAACTAAAGAAATGTTTTGGAGTGGCTTTCAACAGCTTCCTCTTCGCAGGACTTGGGACTTCTCTGACGTGCCTTACCACTTTTCTGAGCACTTGATCGCTCCATACCGTAGCATTCGGTGCAGTACCATGCATCATAAGGTTTATTGTATACCATGTCGCGATTTCCCTTCCCGCACACCACACACATACAGATAGATCTTCTTGCTATATTACTTAATTTACTTTCTTGCTTTTGAAGGGTTCTATATTGCTTAAATTCTCTCTGCGACAAATCATCTATGCTACGAGCCTTTTTCAGTTCCTTCATTTGATTGAGGATATGCATCGTTTTCACATATTTTGCCTCAAGAATAATATCTCGCAAGCCATTCCGAATTCTCTGCAACCGTGGGTTTTTGAGTATAATTGCTCGTTTATCTCTCATATAAATCATATAGCTCGTTTCATATTTAAATATTTGGGGTGTTTGGGATTAGTAAATTAGGGGATAATGCTAAGGATATGTAGGATATTTAAGTATATGTAAAAAGCTACCAATTTTCTTATCGTTTACGACAACAAATAGTAAAATCTTTTTTTTTTCTATTTTTGGTATCATAAAATTGTAAAAAAAGCACTGTGAAAATAATATTGGAATAACTTTTTTACCTCAATATCATATCCTTAAATTCAAAGTAAAAACTTTTTTTTCATGAATATGATAAACCCCCATGGGGAAAATTTTTCTATAGAAAATAAAGAATTTAGATTACAAAATTATGAACACAATCCTTCATAAAACATTAATTTAATCCTAAATTTCAGTTTTTATTGAATACTCTTGCTTTTGAGACAAAATGACAATACACAAAGCAGACAAAGATAGGTTTACCGAAGACTTTAGCAAGATGTTAAAGATTGTACCACTAAACAGTTTAGGATTTTTCTTTATTGGTTTTTTAATACCAGTAATAACTCGAACCAGTATGGGAGCTACTGGTATTCAATTGAGTTTGGTTGTATCTGTTCAAGTCTTAGGGCGCCTACTTGGTGGTTTTATAACCGGTTTTATTACTGATAGAATTAACTCAAGAAAAATTTTAGTGTTAATAGGATCGTTTGGGAGGGCATTATCATATTTTATCATATACGCAGCGATAATAACAAATTTGATTCTTCTTCTAGGAGTGGGAACTTTTATATTAGGTTTTATGGCTGGTGTCTTTTGGGTTCCATTTAATACTATTATAGCAGAAAAATCCAGTAAAAATCATCGATCTCAAGCTTATGGGAAGAGAGATTCCTTTAATGCGATAGGTCAGATATTTGGAGCTCTTCTTGGGTTTAGTCTATTGATGTTTGGTGGTATTTTTACTATAAATCCTATAATTCTTTATGGTTCTATTCCATTTTATGGATTATCAAATTTTTGGGCGGGAATTAGATTTTATAATAAAGTTGATGAAAGAATCACATTTAAGGAGAACTCAGGAATGGAACTAGACAGCTTAAACACCCACCCCGCAAATTCAAAATTTTCCTTTTCAAGGCCAGTTCTAATTGGTATTATATTTCTAATAAGTGTACTTTTTTTAAGTAGCGTTAATGGATCGATAGCCAAACCCTTTTTAAATGTATATTTAATTGAAAACATCGAAAGTAATGTAAATTTAGTAATATTGGCATATTTACCTGCTGGTGTTTTAGCAACTCTTTTTGCTCCAATATTAGGAAAAATCGTTGACAGATTGCCTCCTGTTTTAGGTATAACGATAATTAGTCTCTCAGGTGCATTGATTACATGGTTATTAATTAATTCGGAAAATATTTGGATGTTTAGTGGACTATTATTAGTGGATCTAACCATTATGATTTCAGGAGGGTTATTTTTTCAGAATTTAGTTAGTAGAATTACTATTGAACATAGGGGCAAAATAATAGGAATGGGAGAATTTATCACATCTTTAGGGAGTGTGATTGGCCCAATATTAGGAGGTATAGCTTGGGATTTTATTAGCCCCCAATTCCCTTTTATAATCTCTATTTTTGTTGAATTATCATTAATTCCGCTCTATTTAGTTGTAGTGTATTATTTATTACCGCATTTAGCAGAGACTTATGGAATAAAAGAAAAAAATCAGTAAAAGAAATTAATTACATCAGTATTCATTTGGAATTTTTTTGACTTAAGATTCCGGAGCCATTTTCTTCATTTCTGCAAGTGAGAAGACAGGACCGTCGATACATACATATTTGCTACCGATATTACATCTTCCGCATTTCCCGATACCACAAGCCATGCGTTTTTCATATGAACCCAAAATTTGCTCATCTTTCCACCCGAGCTGTACTAGTTCTGCTACCGCAGTTTTAATCATTATTGGCGGACCACAAATTACAGCCACAGCATTATCAGGAGAGGGTGCAACTTCCTTCACTATCGCCGCAACGAATCCTACTTTTCGAATCCAATTCTCTTCCGGTCTATCAATAGTTAATACCACATTAACATCATCTCGTTTTTCCCATTCTTCCAATAGTTGTGTGTATAATACTTCTCCGGAATCTCTATTTCCATAAATTATAGTTAGGTCTCCATAATCTTTTCTATATTTCTCGTCTAAGGCATACAACATCAGTGATCTTAAAGTGGAAAATGCAAATCCTCCTCCAATAACAACTATATTTTTTCCTTTCATTTCCTTCATAGGCCAACCATTTCCAAAAGGACCTCTTATGCCTATTGTATCTCCTACTAGAGTATTATGAAATGCTGATGTTACTTCTCCCATCTTTTTAATCGTGAATTTAACAGTTCCTTCTTCTGTCGGTGATGAAGCTATCCCTATTGGACATTCTCCTTTTCCAATTAAACTTATTTCAGCAAATTGCCCTGGAATATAATCAAAACTTTTATAATCTTCTTCTTTTTTAAATTCTAGTTCAATGGTTTTAATATCATCTGCTTTATTTTCGGTAACAATTGATTTTATTGTTGTCAAATTTGGTATATATGGGTTAGGCACTTACTTTCTCCTCCTCCTTCTTCTTCTGTTCTATTTCATTTATTTTTGTTATTATTGATCTTATATCATTATTCACAGGACATAACTGAACGCACCGTCCGCATCCTACACATCCAATTAAATTATAATTTTTTGGATAATAACTAAATTTATGCAATATTCTATTCCTGCATCTCTCAATAACACTATTGCGGGGATTATGACCGCTTGTTTCTTTAGTATATAAACAGTATTGGCATGTATCCCATATTCTTATCCTTCTTCCCCGATTTCCATATGGTTCATTTTCATCAATAACATCAAAACAAGTACAAGTTGGGCATAGGAATGTACATGTTCCACAGCTTAAGCAAATTTCACTAATTTCTGCCCACATAGGATGTTCAAAATTAGGATCCAAGGTTGCAGCTACATTTGAAAAGTCTAATTTTGTACTCATGAAATCTTCTGCTAGTTGAGATAGTTTATGTGCTTTTTGCACATCGGCATCATCGGCATCAGAGAGCCAAGATAATTTTTGGATGAGTTCTTTTCCTTTATCACTTACACCTTCTACTAAAAATTTATCACCAAGATCAACCATAAATATATCAAAATCATCTTTTTGATATGGATGTCCCTTGAGAGAGGTGCAAAAACAAGTACTTTTAGGTGTATTACACCCAACCCCTATTAGAGTGGTATTTTCCTTCTTCTTTAAAAACAATTCATCTTGAAATTCTCCAAATGCGAAAAAATTATCTAATAAAACAAAACTATGAGCATCACATGACCTTATTCCAAAAATTAAAATTTTATCCTCTAAATCTTCTCTTTCAATGATTTCAGTTACATTGCGACCATCTGTTTTATACTCAAAAAGAATTTCTTTTTTTGGGAATAAGACTTCTTTTGGGGGAACTTTGGAATTTAAGAAATCTAATACAATCTCATCTGAATTTGAAATTTTATTAAAATTAATATTTCCACTTTCTTTTACAGGGGCAAAGAAATGATATTCCCCAGAGAGCTCACTGTATAGTTTCCCAACTTGATTTTTCTCTAAAATTTTTAGTTCCATTTTTCTAACCTCTTTTTAATCTTCTTCTAACATAAATTCTTCTTTATCATCCATACTGAACGACATCATAGGGGGCAATGTTTCGGTGTCCAAACCAGAAGTGAAATCATATCTCTCCTTAACAATTTTCTCTAACTTCCTTGTTATCATATTCAGGTCAATACCCATTGGACACACACTACTACAAGCTCCACATGCTACACAACGCCCAGCTAAGTGGAATGCTCTCACCAAATGAAAAGAAATAATATCTGGTAAATCCGTAGTCTTTCCAAACCAGACAGGCTTATTTTGATCGACAAAACAAAGATGGCAATAACACATTGGACAAGCTTCTCTACATGCATAACATTTTGTACAACTACCTAAAATATCCACTATATATTTCCATTTTTCTTCTGCTGATTTTGCTTCAAATTCAGAGAGATCGGTAAAATCATCTTCAACCGCACTTATATCTTGACATTCTCCTATGCAAGCCTCATGAACACTTGGTGGAGCTTTGACTTTACAGTATTTACACAATTCATTAATATATTCCTCATATGGGAGGGTTTCTTCAAAATTCTTCCCTTTTACAACAATATTATTATCCAAAACTAAAACTTCTAATATTTCTCTCTCCCCAATTTTTTTTAAAAGCCTATTCCTATTAATTATTCCATTACAAGGAATCCCAATTATTTTTATGTTCTCAAGATTAAGTTGCTTCTCAACCGCTAAATGAATTAGAGCCCTACCAACACATCCTTTAGATATAACTCCAATTTTTAAAGGTGTTCCCTCAGGGCCTTTTAACTGCGGTATTTGAGGTACTAAGTATTTAGCCAAATTTACAAAACACAAATTATTCCATATTAATTTATCAACATCTTTTTCATTACGTATCATAATAGGCGAAGAACTCAATGGAAGTGTACCTGTTGTATAACCGATAATGACATCAACTTGTTTTTCAGCCAATAATTTTTTTGCTGTTTCTCTTATTTCTTCTTCAATTTCTTGGTTTTCTGTCTCTAATCCCAAAATCTTCACCATTTTTTCTTAAATTTTTTATTTGGACCAATTTTTTTTACTATCCTTGTAGTCTTTTTTATTAAATTCGCAAACCTCTCACCTTCGGCGGCAGAAGCCCACATAAAATTAACTCTCCCCGGTTCTATACCAAAAAAATCTAATAATTCGTTTAAAATAGCAAAACGTCTTCTGGCTACTAAATTACCAGAGATATAATGACAATCTCCTGGATGACATCCGGATACTAAAACCCCGTCCCATCCATCAATTAAACTTTTAATAATAAAGTAAGGATTTACTCTACCTGAACAAGGGACCCTTACAATTCTTATTGAGGGTGGATATTGAATTCTACTTACCCCTGCTAAATCTGCTCCAGCATAAGAACACCAGTTGCATAAAAATGCAATTATTTTTGGTTGCCACTCTTCATTTATAATCTTATCATGCATACTATCGCTTTCCGTTTCATTCATTTTTTTATAACCTCCCGGTTATCATTGCATAAACTTGTTCACCCGAGAAACCTAGAATATCAATTGCCGAACAACGACAATTTCCTGAGCATGCACCGCATCCCTTACATAACGCTTGGTTAATGACTGCTACTGTTCCGAATCTTCTATCTTCCATTAATTCAATAGCATTATAAGCACAAAGTTCAATACACATAGCACACCCAGTACACCTAGCCATATCAATTCGAGCTGTTTTTCCTTCTACTTCAACTTCATCTTTTGAGAGGATTGTGCAAGCCCTTGAAACTGCAGCATTAGCTTGTGAAATTGAATCCTCAATTGTTTTTGGACAATGTGATGTTCCCGCAACAAATACTCCTTCTGTCGCGAAATCAACGGGACGTAGTTTAACATGAGCTTCTAAATAAAAACTATCATCATTTAAGGGAATTTTCAACTTTTTTGCAAGTTCTTCATTGTCCTCATGAGATGCGACAATCCCAACACTCAATACTAGTAAGTCTGCAGGAATAATTAAATCACCTGATTTTGGTGTTTTGACTTTGACTTTTAATGAAGATCCATCCTTAATAACTTCAGGAGGTTCCTCATCATCAAATCGCAGGAAAATTACGCCTTCTTCCCTTGCCTTTCTATAATATTTCTCTTTAAAACCATACGTCCTAATATCTCTAAATAATATTGTAACTTCACTTGAATGGTTTAATTTTTTAATTAATAGAGCATTTTTAATGGCTTCCGCACAACACATTTTGCTACAATAAGGGTGCTCATCATTTCGTGACCCTACACACTGAATCATCACAATCGATTTTTTATCTTTGGTTTTTCCATTTGTATTTAAGATTTTTTCAAGTTCCGATTGCAAGATAATTTTATCATCTTCTCCGTAAAGATATTCTTTGGGTTGATATTCCTTTCCTCCAGTAGCCACAATGATAACTCCATGCTCTAAATCAATTCTTTCACTATTTGTTCCAAAAACTACAGCAGATTTAAAGTTACCTACATAACCGTCGACATGCTCAACTGCTGCATTATTAT
>CAZRBD010000010.1:14787-16020 GCA_964598265.1 uncultured archaeon | reverse complement strand
TCTTGATTTGCAAAATTGAGAGCAGCTGTCATACCACTTATACCTCCTCCTATAACTAATGCTTGTTTTTTTACGCTTAGCTTTATTCTTTCAATAGGTGTTATTTGTCTTGCCTTGTTTACAGCCATTCTCACAAGGTCTTTCGATTTTTGCGTAGCAGCTTGCCAGTCATTCATATGAACCCAACTACATTGATCTCTTATATTAGCCATCTGAAATAGGTATCTATTCAGTCCTGCTTCTCTAATTGTCTCTTGGAATAGCGGTTCATGTGTCCTAGGAGTGCAAGATGCTACTATAACACGGTTTAGATGATATTCCTTTATTTTTTCTTTTATAATCCCTTGAGTATCAGCAGAGCATGTATATAAATTTCTCTCTGCCATAACTACATTCGGTAGAGTGGCTGCATATCTAGTCACTTCTGGGACGTCTACATAACCAGCTATGTTTATTCCACAATGACAAACAAAAACACCAATACGAGGTGGTTGTCCAGAAACAAAAAGTTCTGGAGGTAAAGTTTTTTCAGTAATTAAGGTATCTCTTTTTTCAAATAAAAGTTGATTAACACAACCAGAAGCAGCGCTTGCTTGAGTGACCGTTTCTGGTATGTCTTTAGGTTGACAAAATGCTCCACATGCAAAGACCCCTGGTTTGGAAGTTTGTACAGGATTAAATATATCTGTTTTAGCAAATTTATATTCATTTAATTCAATTCCGAATTTTTCTGCTAAAAATTCTGCGTCATTTGGTGGATTTAGCCCAACACTCAAAACAACCATATTATAATCTTCTTGAACAATTTTCCCATCTTCGGTTTCATACTGCAGTCTTAAATCCTTAGTTTCTGGAATCTCAATTATTGAAGAAATTCTACTCCTTACATATCGGACCCCATATTCTTCTTGAGCCCTAATAATATATTTATCGAAATCCTTACCATAAGCTCTGATATCCATGCTGAAAATCGTGGGACTCACCTGGTGTTGGTGTTCGTGAGCAATCACAGCTTCTTTTGCAGTATACATGCAGCAGACACTTGAACAATATTCTTGTCCTTCTCCTGTATAATCACGTGATCCTATACATTGAAGGAAAGCTACTTTTTCTGGAATATCCCCATCAGATGGTCTTAGTACTCTTCCAGCAAAGGGGCCTGATGCACTGAGAATGCGTTCAAATTCAATACTAGTAACTACATTTTTAAATTTGCCATAACCATATCTGTTG
>CAZRBD010000010.1:2059-14687 GCA_964598265.1 uncultured archaeon | reverse complement strand
TATACACATAGCACAATCATTCGTGGGAAAAGTTTTATCTAATTGAGCCATTACACCCCCAATACTGGTACTTGACTCGATTAGATAGACTTTATAACCAGAATCTCCTAAATCTAGCGCAGCTTGGGCTCCTCCAATTCCTGCACCTACAATCATTACAGCTCCAACTTTTTCCATTCTTTTATTCCCTCTAAGTCCTCATAAATATAGGTGTAATTCCAACAATTTTTTGAAAATCTGCTTTACCACGACTTTTTAAATTTAACATATGTTGTAACACAATACTTGGATCTATTTCTAATTCAATTGCTATATCTTTTACTGACTTAGAATCTTTTTCCAATGAAAGTAAAATTCTATGTCGATTATATTCATCGATAATTGCAGAATTAAAAATTTCATTAAACTTATCAGAAGGGAATTTCTCCCCATACACATTTTCTTCCTCAGTAATCTTTCTTTTCCTTCCTACAAGTGCTCTCATACGATCACCTGTAACAGCTTCTTGCATAGCCTTTAACTTACCGAGGATTTTGTTATCTGGATTTTCTCCCCCTACTTGAGATTGTCCGAGTTCTTTTATTTGATTCGTAAAATCTTTAACAATATCTGCATACCTAGCTCCCTCTGAGGCAGACACCCATTCTAATCTTACTCTATTATCAAAATTTATAAGCTTGAGGAATTTCTGAACCATCTCAAACTTTTTTTCTGCCTCGTAGTTTCCTTCTAGGTAATGACAATCTCCTGGATGGCATCCCATTACTATTACTCCATCAGCACCGACCTGGAGTGCTTCAAAAATAAATTTGGGATCCACCCGGCCACTACACATGACTCTTATGACCCTTATATTGGGTGGATATTGCATTCTAGAGACCCCTGCTAAATCCGCACCTGCATAAGAGCACCAATTACATAAAAACCCTAATATTTTCGGTTCATAACTCATATTATCTATACACCTCCAAATGCATGAATTTCAGACATAATCTGTTCATCTGTAAAGTGTCTTATTATTATCGCGTTATTGGTACATGTAGCACCGCATACACCACATCCTTTGCATAATACTTGAGTTATTTCAATTTCATCTTCTTCATTTTTATTAATTGCTTTGAACGGGCAAACAGCAATACATACTTCGCAACCTGAACATAAATTTTTATTCCAATCAGGTAAAAATGATGTCGCACCCTCAACCTCAATTGTATCGTGAGAGAGTATCGTACTTGCTCTCGAAGCTGCGGCATAACCTTGAGTAATAGCCTCTGTAATATCAACCGGCCATTTTGCCGAACCAGCGAGAAATATCCCATCGGTGGCAAAATCCATGGGGCGTAATTTTACATGAGCTTCTAAAAAGAAACTATTTTCTTCTAACGGAACTTTTAACATCTGACCTAGTTCTTTATTATCATCATTAGCCCCTAATGGCGTTGATAATACCATCAGATCCATTGGAATTAAAATGTAATCCCCGATAAACTCATTAAAAACTTTAACCTTACCATCAATTACGGCGGGTGGATTATCATCTGGATATTTAATAAAAATAATTCCTTTTTTTCTTGCTTTCCGATAATAGTTTTCATATTCCGTACCAGGTGTATTTAAATCTCTAAACAAGATTGTTACATTAACATCAGGATTTTGTTCCTTAATGATTAAGGCATTCTTTAAAGCAGTCATGCAACAAACGCTTGAACAGTACTGTCTTACATCATTTCGAGAACCCCAACATTGTACCATTACAACATCATTGGGATTAAGTGTAACTCCTGGAGTCAATTTTTTCACTTTTTCACTGAAATCATTATGGATAAATCTATATTCTAAATCTGATTGAGTAATTCTCGGTACAGATCCACCCATAACTGTTTTAATTGTAGATTTGAAAATATCATCTCCTAAAGCTTTTCTTAGCTCTTTTACAATTTCAAGCATCGGCACCATAGTCGTTCCAACTGCAACTATGATAGCACCTACCATTATACTGATATTATTATTGTCTTGACTAACTTCTACTTCGAAATTTCCAACAAAACCTTCAATATTTTTAACAGTTGCTGAGGTATAAACTGTTATATTTGGATTATTCTTAATTTTACTTTTAAGAGCCTCTAATAGAACTGAAGCTTCTATATCATGTGGGAATAGCTTATAGAGTTTTTTTATTCTTCCCCCTAGTTCTTCTTCTTTTTCGACCAAACTGGTCTTAAAACCTTGATTGCCTAAATTTATAGCAGCTGTCATTCCAGAAACACCACCGCCTATAACTAAAGCAGTAGAGGTTGCATCGACTATAAAATTTTCAAGGGCTACGAGTTTAGCAGCTTTTGCTACACCCATCCTTATTAGGTCTTTTGCCTTTTCGAATGCCTCTTTCGGGTGCTTTTGATGAACCCAAGTGTTTTGATCCCGTATATTTACAAAATTGAAGAGATATTCGTTTACACCCCCTTCAGAAACACAATCTCGGAATAGGGGTTCATGGGTTCTTGGCGTGCAACTCGCTACAACAACGCGGTTTAAGTTAAAATCTTTAATTCCATTTCTTATTTGTGCCAGTCCAGTTTCTGAGCATGTGTATAGATTATCTTCAGTAAACACAACATTAGGCAGAGTTTTAGCATAGTCAGCAAGGGCTTTCACATCTATAAGACCTCCAATGTTTGAGCCACAACTGCACACAAATACCCCTATTCTTGGTTCTCCTGTATTTTCTATCATTCTCTTTTTATCCTCCTTTAATTACTTCAGCCGCTCTTGCTGCAGCTCCACTTGCTTCAGCAACAGAACGAGGAATATCCATTGGTTCCCGAGCACAACCACATGTATAAATCCCTTCAACGCTCGTTTCGATTGGTAAAAAGGGATTAGTTTTAATAAAGTCATAGTTATTTAATTCAAATCCTAAGATTTCTGCTAATTTGCTAATTCCTCTTGAGGGAATAATGCAAGTAGCGAGTACAGCAAGATCTACTTTTAACTGTTTTATCTCACCGGTCGAAAAATCTTCATAGGTTATTATGGGATTGTTATCCTCATCAACTTCGAGATGAGAAATCTTACTTTTATAATATTTTATATTGTATTCTTCTTCTCCCCTTCGTAGAAATTTCTGAAATCCCTTACCATCTGCTCGTAGATCAATGTAAAAGACAAAAGACTCTAACTCATTATCATGTTCAAATGCAATTATTGCCTCTTTTGTAGTATACATGCAACACACGGAAGAACAATACGGTTGTGCTTCCCCTGTGTAATCTCTTGAACCAATACATTGTAGGAAAGCTATTTTCTTAGGATGTTTCCCATCAGATAATCTGCTTAAATGACCTCCTTGCGGTCCTGAGGCGCTTATTAATCTCTCTAGCTCCATAGCAGTAATTACATTATCATATTTCTGATAACCATAGAGATTTAATGTATGAATATCTTCATCTAAATCCAAGCCTGTCGCTACAATGATTGCTCCAATATTGTCTAGAGTAAGTATAGATTCTTTTTGTTTTAGATCAATAGCATCTGCTCCACACTGTTGATAACACAAACCACAAATTTCATAATTTAAATATAGACATTTACTTGGATCGATACTATATGCTGCTGGGACTGCCGAAGGGAAGGCGATTTGCGCTGCAGATTGAGTGAGTAAATCAGCATCAAAGAAGTTTGTTATCCCTCTAACTGGACAGATCTCAGCACATTCGTTGCAATTTGTACAGACTTCCTCCTTTACATACCTAGGATGCTGTAATACTTCTATGGTAAAATTACCAACTGATCCTTCAACTTTCTGGACTTCAGCAAGTGTATGTAGCGTAATATTTGGATGTCTAGAACATTCTGATAGTTTCGGGGCAAGAATACAAATTGAACAATCAAGTGTGGGGAAAGTTTTATCCAGTTGGGCCATCCTCCCACCAATGCACGATTTTTTCTCCACAAGATGTACATTTATTCCCATATCTCCCAAGTCTAATGCTGCTTGAATACCAGCAATTCCTGCTCCAATAACTAAAACTGATTTTGAATCTTTTTCCACGTCTTTCACCTACTTATGTTTATTAATTTTATCAATTGTCATTTTTCTAAGTAAATTTATCTTTTTAGATTTCCAAACTGAAATTGTTGATTTTTTAGGTGCAAATTTAATGATATATCCATTGTTAAATAAATCTTTAAATAATTCTTCTCCCCTCTCTGTGCGAATTAATACCATTGAATTTTTTTTAATAGCCCCAGAACCTCCTAAACTAATATCAGCAAATCTACTCGTAAATTCATCACATTCAAGACAATGATTTCTTACAGCTATATCAAACTTTTTTAGCTCAACTTCATATACCTTATTCTCTTTATTAGTTATGAAGAAATTTTTTTTAATATTCATCTTTGCTATATCTTTTGGATCCTCATTGATTTCCTTTTTTACAAGTTCAAATAAATTTGTATAATCAAAATTTTCCATACAGAATAATCCAAATACGTATTTAATGACATGAGCAGGACTTACGTTTAAAAACTGCATTTTTCTTATAGCTCTACATTGACAAGGAGTTCCAACAAAAGCCATACGAATTTGATTAATATCATAAATCTGTGGCTGTTTTTCTAAAATTTCTTCAGCGATAGAATAAAAGTCTTTTAGCGGTAAAAGATTGGATGAGATTGAATACCGAGTTCCAGATGATTTAAACAAATCTTCTTTATTTTGTATAATTTTAGGAATAGTTTGTAAATCTTCGGTGAATTCAGACACAATCGCCGCATCGATTTTGTTTTTATCAAATAAGTATGTTAAGAGAGTCGTAACTAAACCTCCATCTTGCCCAATTTCTTTTATTTTTTCATCAGTAGTTTTTGCGGCAACAACATCTTTAATGTGCCCAATTTCATCCTTTATCTGAAAAGCTTCATTTAACTGCTTCATTATAGTATCGGTTTGTGGACAAATATAGTAACAAACTCCGCATTCCTTACATTTTTCTTCATTTGCATCTGAAATGAATTGAGGTACATATCCCTCCATTTTAATAACATCAAAACCTTGGCTTGAACAGTGAGCTACGCACGCACCGCAAGCACAACATTTATTAGTTTTTATAATCTCCTCTTCGAGATTCTTGAAAATTTTTACATCTTTTAATACCGTTTTCTTTGGCTTGACCTCAGTCATAAATTATCAAATCCTAAATTATTTTATTTTCTTTCAAAAGTTCAGTATTGATGGTTAATGACACGCATGTCACTTAAAATTTTTTTTTCTTTTTATCTGGGTAAGAAGAATTAAAAAAAATTTAATAAACTTGTTAGAAAATTTCCAAAATTAAACATCATCTTGAGCTTATATTTTATTTGTCACAAACTTATTTTTACTCCAAAAGTAAATTTTAATTAAAAACTGTTCAATTCTGATAATAATCTAAATCTTAATTTTGATTAACTGTAATTTTTTTCTTATGTGATTAGCATTCCCACAAATTTTAATGATCTCATTAATTTATATATTTTAAAAACAAGATTGATAAGTAAGAATTTTTCCCCAATAAATAAGCAAATTTTAATATAAAAAAATCTTGAAGTACAATTGGAAAGAATGAAAAAATTTAAGGTTTGAATTAATTTGTGTAAAGAATGTTCCTGTGATAATCTCGAAAAATGCTCAATTGTAGGTTTTATGCCTATAGGGTTTTGTTGTGAGAAGTGCATTTTATTTGTTGAGGAATGTCTTTGTGAAAATATTAAAGAGATCACTAAATCTAGGGTTTCTGAAAAAGATATAAAATTAATTCACGCTTCTATAGAAGGTGAAAATTTGAAGATTGTTATTGAACAGGGAGGAAAACGAATTCCGCTTCATTTTAATCTCAATAAATTTTTATCTTCGCCTTAACTTTTTCAATTTTAAACGATTCGTAGGCAATGGATTAATATATGAATTATCATTTTTTATATAAAAATTAAACAAAAATAAAATTAGAAAAACCATATCTCCTGAGGTTTAAACCCAATGGATATTGTAGACCTTAAAATACTGGAACTTTTAAAGGAGAATAGCAGAAAATCATTTAATGATATTTCCTCTGAAGTGAAAAAAACCGAAGCTACAGTTAGAAGAAGGGTTAAAAAATTAGTAGAGGAAGGGATTATAAAAAAATTCACAATTGAATATGAAATAGACACAAAACAAAAAATATATGCAACAATTAAAATTGAACCTGATTTTAAAGATATAAAACGTATTTTAAGAGAATTAACGTTAATTGAAGAAGTTTCTAATATCTGGCGATTATCGGGTGATTGTGGTCTACTTTTAAAAGTCGATATTGATTCAATTGACAAGTTCAATCCCTTAATTGAGGAAAAAATATCTCAGATTAATGGTATTAAAATAATCGAGACTTGTTTTATAACTGATATCATTAGGTAATGTGTTTTTGTCAACAATTCTAATAAAAACCTTTATAAGAGAATACAAAAAATACTAGTGAAATTGGTAAGGAACAAAATATAAAGCATTAATAATAAAATTTTAACTACTTGAATTTAAAAAAAAATAAATCATAAAGATCATTTAGTAATTTTAAAACAGAATTAGCTTCTGTATTCAAAATAAGGTGTTAAAAATCGAGCAGAAAATACCACTAAAATTGGTCATATTCGGTGATGGCGGAGTAGGTAAAACAACTTTAATCAGAAAGTTCGTTACAAAGGTATTCGAGAAGGATATAAAGATGACTATAGGTGCTGATTTTAGCGTAAAAAACATAACCCTTGAAAATCAAACAATCACATTGCGAATTTGGGATTTTGCGGGAGAAGAGCGTTTTAGAGTATTGTTACCTGCATTTGCTAAAGGAGCACATGGAGGGATTTTCATGTTTGATCTTACTCGATATTCAAGTATTAAGAATATTGAAGATTGGTTATCAATTTTTGAATACTTTGTATCTGAGAAAACTACTAAAATCCCTATCATCATAGTAGGAGGAAAATCGGATTTAGAAGAAAAGAGGTCAGTTAATGTTGAAGAAGTGTCTAAACTTTCTAATAAATATGATTTTAAAGGCCAATTTGAATGTTCTTCTAAAACAGGAAAAGGAGTTGAAGAAGTTTTTCATTTTATAGCTCAAAAAATGGTTGAAAAGAAAAAATGATATAACAATATTAAATTTCTTTAGTTAAATATCGAATGTAAAAAAAATTAAGATTGTGCCGTTAAGTTCTTATAATAACTTTCACTAATCCTTTTTTTCTAAGTTTTTCCATCATACTCTCAATTTCCTCTATGCTTTTTTGAGCAATGGCGGCAACTTGTTCTATTGTGTTTTTCCCATCACAGATTTTTAGAACCTTAAATTGCTCCTTATTAAGCATTCCTAATTGAACTGACATAGGAGGGATTTCTTTAACGATAATCGGAATTCTAACTTTTTTCCCTTCTTGCACCATCTCAGCACTTACTTCTTCAGTACTAGGTTCCTCTCCGAAGAAGACTTTTACTCCGGTAATATCATAGTTCTCATTTATATAAATATAAATAGTATGTTCTTGCCCAGATAAATCGTCAGGATCTTCAAAATCGGGAGATTGGTTTGAATGCAGATATTCCTTTGTATATATACCCATCTGAAGACTATCAATAATTTCTTTCTTATCGATATTCAATGCAATCATATCCTCACAAATCGGACACCAAGCCCATGCTTCAATAAGTCTGAAATACTTTTTCACTTTATTCTCTGGCATTATAATATTCTTTAAGATAAATTTGTGATTTTAAGATAATTTATATAAGAATTAAGATGTTTATCAATTTAAATATTAATTACATTTTCATTCAAAAACCAACCTTATACATTATAAAAAAATATCGTTTTAGATTTTTTTGATATATTCTATTTTAAAAACCAAAAATAATTAAAGTTATTGTAAATTTATAAATCTAAGTCTCAATATGCTAAGATTGAACAAATTAATGAGCTCTTATAAGAAAAATATCTGTTTTGGTTGCGGAAGACCTATAACTCCGTTCGAAGCAGCAGTCCATTTCCCCTGCCCGTCGTGCGGTGATGTAACAATATGGAGATGCGAACGTTGCAGAGAAATGGGAAAAACTTATCGTTGCTTGAAATGCGTATTCGAAGGGCCTTAAAATTGAAAAGAGTTTTTTTATTATGGGAGAATTTATTGCTTTAATTGATGTCATTCCAGAGGATATAGATACTGAATTTGAAGAATTTGTTGGAAATTTACGAAAAGTTTTACCTGAAACCTGTCACATTGAACAATATGATGTGCTTCCTGTTGCATTTGGGTTGAATAAAGCAAGAGTTAGAGTGCGATACCCCGAAGAATGGGGTGGTACGGATAAACTAGAAGAAATATTTAAACAAGTTGAAGGAATACAGGGAATTGAAGCTATAGCCTTTTCAAAAGCATAAAGAAAGAACAATCTTCTTCTTAGACTGTGTATATCATTTAAAAGGTTTATCTTGTATTTAAAAATTTCTGTATATCATCAAGAGTTGTAGCGAATTCATCTTTTTCATCATCATTTAGTTGTTCCCCTTCTGGATCTTTTTTAGAGATATTAAATTTAATCCATTCTTTCTTATCATTCGTAATAAGCTCTTGAACAATTGGAATTGACTCAATTTCTGGGAAATCTTGATATCTATTTAAAAAATCAGCTAAAATCTCATGAGCTTTTTCAATATTATTAGTTTTTAATAGAGTTCCATATAATTGTTGTATTCCTACAGAAATATTTTTAATTTCAGAAATAAGATACTCTCTTTGAAGTTTATCAGCAATTACATTTATAAATTTTTCTTGATCTTTAACATATGAGGTAATATTACTCTGAACAGCTAAATTAATAATCTCCTCTGCATAATTAATAGCTTCTTTATAATCTCCCCTCATGTAACAATTTTGTGCTAATATTTTTAAATCATTGATTTTTGCTGTTATTTCAAACCGATCATGAATTGTCGAAGATTCAGATTTTTTTAGTTCTTGTTCAGTTTCCTTTGTTTTTTTATCTTTTTTTTTCATAATTGCTTATCAAATTAATTTTAATATTTCTTTACATATTGTTCTAATTAACTCAAAATTACATTAATGTTAATATATCAGCGTAATATTTTAAACTATTCTCTTAAATAGTTTATCTAATTCTTTAAAGGAAAAAAATCTTAAAGTTGGTCTTCCGTGAGCACAATGATACGGGTTTTTGCATTTTCCAAGTTCAATTAATATCTTTCTTATATCTTTTAACGTGAGTTCATCCCCTCCGCGAATACTTTTATGGCATGCAAGATAATTAATAATCTCCTCTTTGATCTCTGAAAAGCTTTTATCCTTACCAATATTCGTAATATCGCTTATAATTTCTTTTATAATGTGAATATCTGGTATTTTACCCATTATCGTAGGAATGCCTCTTAAAATAAATGTGTTTCCTCCAAAGTGATCAAATTTGAATCCTAACTTTTTAATCTCGTTTAAATTGTCTTCAATAAAGATTTTTTCGCTTGGAGATACATCAATTTTCAAAGGGGATATTAATTTTTGTAGGCTTAATTGAGAAGTTTCATATGCGTGTAGAAATTTTTCCTTATTTATACGTTCTGATGAAGCGTGTTGATCCAGAATGAAAAATCCATCTTCGTCATTTTTATTTGTTCCTTCAAGGAGGACGTAAGTTTTATTTTTTAATTGACCTGTATAAGGAATTAAACGCAACTTTGGTAAATTTTTAGATAGAACATATTTTTCACGTAGCACGGTATCTTGCACTGATTGGTTTCCAAAACCCTCCTTAGATTTTTCATTATTTAAGCGCAACTGTACAGTCTCATCAATTTCCATAGACTTCTTATTGAGAGATACCTCTAGTGAAGCTTCATTTTTTTGGATGTCTGAAACGGGATTTATGTTTTTGACTAATTTTAGCTCATTTGGAGGTATAAAATCTTCTAGTTCAGTAGATATGTATTTAGCTTCTTTTTGTATAAATTTATCGTCAATAAAACTATGAATAATGTTATATATTTTATTGTAAATTGAATCTTCTTTTTCAAATCTGACTTGGAGCTTTTTAGGATGTACATTGAAGTCAATTACAGAAGGATCGAGGTCAAGAAATATAATGAAAAAAGGATATTTACTTACCATTAGTGTTCCTTCATAAGCTTCCTCTATTGCTCTAAATAACACGTCACTAATAATATAACGTTTGTTAATGAATAAACTTGAATCGGATCGATTTTTCTTGGATATTTGAGGGTGCCCTAATAACCCATGAATTCTAAATTTAGAATTTTTTTCAACATAATCAAAAGACTCCATGACTTTAGCAACTTTTTTACCATAAATGTGGAATACAGTGGTTCTTAAATCTTTGGTCATTGGACAATTGAGTACATCTAAATCGTTATGACGATAAATAAAATGTATTCCAGAATTTGCTAAGGTATATCTCTGGACAATATCAGTAATATGTCCTAATTCTGTGGAATCTTTTTTAAGAAATTTCTGTCTAGCAGGTAGGTTGTAAAATATATTTTTGACTTTAATGTTTGTCCCAATTGGACATGAGACTTCCTTCTTTTTAATAATTTTATTTCCTTCTATAAATAGCTGTACCCCGTTTTCTTCAGTTTCAATTCTTGAAATTATCTCTAATTTACTTACAGCAGCAATACTTGCAAGTGCTTCACCTCTGAAACCCAGAGTAGTTAGCTTTTCCAAATCTGAAATATTACGAATTTTACTACTAGTATGTCTTTCAAATGCAATGATGATATCTTCATTTGGGATACCAATACCATTATCAATCACTTGAATTAACGTTTTACCCGCTTTCCTTACTACAACTCTTACTTCTGAAGCTCCAGCGTCAATGCTATTCTCAATAAGTTCTTTAACTATATTAGCAGGTCTATCAACAACTTCTCCCGCTGCTATTTTTTCCGCATCTAAGATCCGTTCAATTTTTCTAGGTTTCAAATTTTTGTTATTCATGTTTTTTTGGGTTATAATAGACGTTTAAGTTATCAAATTTAAAATATTACTCTATTAAAGTTTAAATAATCTCACAAAAAATTAGAATTTCTCAAAAAATGCAGAACATAAACAGTATACATTGTTTTAAGTAATCTTTTAAATTTACTTAAATAAAATATTATAGATTATTGGAAAAAATAAATTATAATCATCACAGCAACTATGAGTGAAGAAGAAAATCATTCGATTAAATCGATTTTCACGTATATATTTGTTATAATTACAATCGCTCTCATACTTATAAGAATAATTTCAATTTTTTATGAAATCTCTCCTTGGGTTGAAGATACAAGAGATATTGATTTCAAAATACTAATTGAAGGTATGGACAATGGATTGATAAATTTTTATGACCCAATATCAATCTCAGATTGGCCTCCTTATTACTTATATTTCTGGTATTTTCTGTTTTTTCCTATTTACATTATGCCATTTAACATTTCCATTGGAGTTTATATATGGGATGCATTACGGTTGATTTTAACAATTATAGTTGTTAGAAAAGCGCCTACGATTTTTAAAAGTAAGAAAGATCTACTTATTTTTTACATTTTTGGTAGTATTGGCTACACTATAGATGCGTACTATAATAATGTAAATTTCATCATTGTATTTTTATTATTTTTTTCCTTCTATTTCATGGAAAGTGATAAGTATTGGAAAGCAGGATTTCTCTTTACTCTTGCCACATTTAAAATTACCGCAATTGTTTTTCTACCAGTCTTATTAATAATAAAAAAATTAAAATGGAAAGATCTTAAATATTTTCTAATCCCATTTTTACTAATTTGCATTCCCTATATTATTTTTCCAGATTACCTCATTCAAATGGTTAAAAATTGGGGACATAGTGATGCTGAAATAAAAGGTATTTTATTTTTTGATTCCGTTCTTTGGAAAGCTTTACAACCCTCACACTTAATGTTCATAGGGTTATTATTCATTATATTTATAGAAAATATCAAGAATGCCAATAGAAAGAAGAATTTAAGGATTATTTTAGTTTCATTGATTACTATATATTATGTTTACTTAACTTCAGTTGTTTTTATAATTCCTGTTATTTTAAATTAAGTTCCATTTATAAATTGTTTTCCTTAGCTCAACGATTTGTTCTTTTATATCTACTTGACTAATAGAATCAAATTTAATACTTTCTAATCTACTGATTAACTCTTTTATTTGATCATTAGAGATTTGTTTATTACTACTAGGGGGTTTAAATAAACTTGTTTGTATGTATTTTTTCTTAATTTGATTTTTATTTGGTGATGCTTTTAATTTTGTAACCTTTATTTTAGCTTCTAGATCCTCAATTTCAATATTTTTTTTCTCAAGTTCTTTTTTTTTAATGCCAAGTTTATCATTATAATCACATAAACTCTCTTTAATGGCTATTAATTCCAAGTTTAGGCTTTCAAGTTTTTTTTTTTTTTTTTTTTTTATTTTTTTTTTTATTTTTTTTATAATATTTTTTATTCCCTTTTTTTTTTATTATAGTTTTCAGTTCATCCTTTTTTTTAATCGTTTACTATATGTCAAGAGA
>CAZRBD010000010.1:0-2049 GCA_964598265.1 uncultured archaeon | reverse complement strand
GAGTTTTATTTTGTTTAAGTTATGTGTATCAGTGCTAATGATAGTTTTGTTCTTTAATTTATGTAGTTTTTCTCGTGTAGCCATCGCAATACTTTGTCCATCGCTAGTGGAAGTTCCCCTACCAAGTTCATCGATAATAACAAGGCTATTGGGGGTAGCATAATTAAGAATCTTTGCCGTTTCTGTCATTTCAATCATAAATGTGCTTAATTTTCTAGCAAGATCGTCTGAAGCTCCTATTCTTGTAAAGATTTGATCGATAATTCCTATACTTGCGGATTTTGCTGGCACGAAACTTCCCATTTGTGCGATAATGCATATTAGTGCAATCTGACGGAGATAAGTACTTTTTCCTGCCATGTTTGGTCCGGTTATGATTAGTAGTTGATCTTTTTCAGTATCTAAATAACAATCATTAGAAATAAATTTATCAGAAATATTGATACGTTCAACTACGGGATGCCTTCCTTGCTTTATTATGATTTTATCATCTTCCGTTATTTTTGGGCGGCAATAATCATATCTTTCGGCTATTTCAGCAAAGCATGTTAATACATCAATAATAGCGATATTCTTGGTAGTTTCTAAGATTTTTTTGGTCTCTTTAACAACTGAGTCGCGTATCGTACAAAAGATTTCATATTCGATATCGTTAATTTTTTCTTCCGCATCAATTATTTTTTCTTCCAATTCTTTCAATTTTCCTGTAGTAAATCGTTTTGCATTTTTTAGAGTTGCTCTCTCGTGATAATCTTCAGGAATTTTAGATATTGAATCTAAAGTTTTAACTGTTATTTGAATATAATATCCCATAATATTATTATGCCCTACTTTTAACCCTGAAGTTAAATTCAACCTCTTTTTTTGCTCTTCTTCATATCTTAGAATATAAGTCATTCCATTGTTCAATATGTCTCTTAAATCGTCAAGCTTTTCATTGAATCCATCTTTAATTATATTTCCTTCTTTAACTGTTATTTGTGAATCATCTTTAATCGTTGCTTCAATTAAACTCCTAATTTCTCTAAAATCATAAATGATTGTTAAAAACTCTGAGATTTCGGGAATTTCTGCTTTCTCAAGCAAAGTGCGTATTTTAGGTATGTTTTCTAAAGAGTTTCTTATATTAATTAAATCTCGAGCATTAGTTCGGGTCGTATAATTAACGCGATTGATGAATCTTTCCAGATCTCCTATAAAACTTAATTCCTCTCTTAAATCCGACCTTAAAAAAATGTCATCTTTGAATTTTTGGACAATGTTTAACCGCTGTTTGATTTCTTCCCTGTTTAAAAGAGGTTGTAGTATAATCTTCTTTAGTAACCTTGCACCCATTGGAGTATGGGTTTGATTGAAAACAGAAAATAAAGTTGAGTCCTTACCTTTCTCCCTTAAAGAAGTTACTAACTCCAAATTTCGTTGAGTAACATAGTCTAAATGTAAATTCTTTGAATCACGCAACAAATTTATTTTAAAAATGTTAGGAATTATGTCTCTCTGAGTTTCTTTAAGGAAAGCAAGAAGACCTCCAGCGGATTGTGTTGCTAATTTGAATCCTTCTAACCCAAATCCTTCTAAATTAGAAACTTTGAAGTGGCGAGTGATTAGAGTGTATGATTCCTCAATATCAAACGCATAATCATCATAAGGTTTTATTATCGCCTTAGTTAAGTCAGTAATGTGAAGAAAAAGTCTTTCATCTTGTTTAAGTTCTGAAGGAATAATTAATTCAACCGGGTCATATTGAGAAAAGATACTCAAAAGTTTTTCTAAAGGATCACTATCTTTAGAAGAAAACTCTGTAGTCAAGAACTCTCCAGTAGATATATCAGCAAAGGAAATTCCAAATCCACCTTTTTCTTTGACTAGTGATGCAATATAATTATTATCATTCGACTTAAGCATGTTTCCATCAATAACTGTTCCAGGTGATAATATTCTTGTAACTCCTCGTTTAACTATCCTTCCTTTAACCGTTGCGGTGTCTTCTAATTGATCAACAATAACAATTGTCTGCCCTGTGTTAATTATGTTAGTAAAATGATTTCT
>CAZRBD010000009.1:39642-48013 GCA_964598265.1 uncultured archaeon | reverse complement strand
GTAAGACGGCTTCAAGAACGAATCTTTCGAGCAACTCGTGATAAGGACTGGGCGAGGGTTAAAAACCTTCAGAATCTCCTTGTCAGATCACATTCCGCGAGACTCTTGGCAGTTAAAAGAATCACACAGGAAAACAAGGGCAAATATACGCCTGGAATTGATGGACAAATTTATTCTACTTCAGAGCAACGTATGGAATTAGTGGATGATGTCTGTCAGATCAATGAAAAACCTGGCGTGAAACAACGCCGATGTGATCTTATGGGTTTTTGGGGCGCGAGCCCCGTGCAGGGAAACTTGCACGCGGGGTTCCTAAAAGAGGAAGAGGATGGTAACATCCTCTCCTTATTTAACTAAGAAAAGTTAATCATGATAGACAGAATTTGTCTGTTTTACGCAAAATTCTGAAACCAAATCATATAAATTGCATGCTTTTGTCTTTACGTTAGATTTATCGGAAAGAAAATGGCCAATTTTCTTTAAATAATTATGTAAATCACTCAAAGTAAATGGAATCTTATTGTTTTTAGTCAAGTATTTTACAAAGTGGCTTACTTTTTCAAACTTTAACTTAGTTGCCCCTGTTTTTTGAGTGTATGCGTTATATAGACTAGTAAAAAAGATATTTATCACATTTTTGCTTTCATCCAACACTTTTTCAAATTTTTGCTTTTTAGCATAACAATATATTTCAAATATTGCAAAATTCAAGTCTTTTTTCTTCTCGGCTAGTTCTTCGTTATAAACAGAGTCGTCAAAATATATTTCTGGGGGATTCTCCTTAGCTATATTCGCTTTAAATGGATTATATTGACCGTGCCCTTCAATAATTTCAACATCAACCTTGAGTGGTTGGTTCATTTTGGTTTGGACCTCATCATATATTAAAGAAATTTGACTCCCTAAAACATTTATAGAAAATTTTTCATTTTTTCTTTGTTATATTTTACCATTTATTTGCTCACCTTCTTTTTGTTTTATTACCTATTTTTCTCCAATCGCTAAATTCATCAATCATAGTCAACCATTCTAATAGTGCATTATCTGGCTGATAATATCCTAAATGTCCGTATCTTCCATTGACAAATAAAGGTTCTCCTAAGACTGAAATTTTTTTATCTAAATCGTCAATGGAAACTAAGGTTAAGAAGGGTTGTTTTTTCTCAAACTTTTTATCTCTCGGTTTAGGGTGTAAAGTTTTTTTCATCGAATATTTACAACCTTAAAGCACTCTTATAACGTAAGTACATCAACTAGATCTCTCAAAAATCTTTAAAACTATCCCCAATTGGTGCTTCTCCATCGCTATATATTTGATAGAGCCCAGTTCTTCTTGCACATTCAGAAAAACTCAATATCAATCCGATTTCCATCTTTGCTTAAACTTTCAGGATGTTTCTTTATTACTGATGAAATAAAAGCACTATTATCCTCAGAAAGAAAAATATAACGATATGACTGTATAGCTACAATTGGCAAACTTTCATAATGTTAATATAAAAATTTATGCGTGTCCACATTGAGATTTTGAAACCATAACAAGTAATAATTTAAATCGTCACTAAAGAATATGCATAATATGGGAGCAACAACTTATTAATGTCCTCATTGTGAAAATATTCAAGGAGCGTTTAAAAGACGACTTCTGCGGAACATTAATGGAATTACATTTTCAATGTAATGTAACTTGGTCTCCTAAACGTTGTGGAAGAAAAGATTAAAAATTGATGAAAATAAGCAGAAAGGGGGGAAATTCTATAAATACAAATAACCCTGGTGGTTCCCCTTAGTACTAAGCCTTAGGCTTCCCAGTATAATTTTTTTTACACTAAGTTGTTGTGTATAGGTTAATTTGGAAAATAGTAAGATATAATTTTTTTCAATATTGACTGTGAAAAGAAGTCCTATCTCAACTAATTTAGATTCTTCAGTTACTAAACCAATTATTACGTAATGATAAGGAAGATTAATCAATTCATTTACATTAATTTCTCTTTCAATAATTTTATATTCTTCTTCATCATATTCGGTTTTCATGAATTTTATATCATTTAAAGGAATAGAAATTTTTCTAAACTCCTCAAATTTCTTTGAAAATTGACTTTGGCGTAAAAATCTTCTTTCCTCTTTATCTTTTTCAAAAAAATATTTGTTTCTTTCTTTAATTAAAAACAGTTTTCTATCCTTTCTTAATTTAGATGATGTATCTTCAATCATCTTTAATTCTTCAACTTCATTATCATGAAATACTATTAGGATATCAGGATCAACAGTTTTTATAAAAAAATTCTTATATAGTATCCCTGCTTCAGTTTTTATCCATCCATCTGTATCTATTAGAACAAAGTCTGCTTCTTTGTTTCTTTCTAAATATTCGTCAATTAATTTTCTACAAGCGTGAGAAACTATATATTTATAATTCCCTTTAGGAAATGTAACTCCTATAAATTCTGTTTTCTCAGAGTTAATATTGTGACTTGAAACGATATAGTTATCAATAGTACCAATATTTATCGTTGTTGGAATGTTTATAATCTGTTGTCCAAGATCAGAATCAAGATAACCTCCTTTTAATCCCTCTTTAAGAAAGTTATTTGCGAGATATTTGATTAGAGTTGTTTTTCCGCTACTTATCCCTAGAACCATGATTTTTAAATGAGGGTGAGAGCCTTGTTTTAAATCTTCAATTAAAATATCCTTAATTTCAGCCCACTTCGGAGAAATTGTGTTCTCTTCTATAATGGTAAGATTTTCCTCACTATTGGTGTATATATCTAACGACGATTCCTCTATAGCGAAAATTGGATAACTTTGAGCACTGGGAATTATAATAACATTTTTATTCCCTACATCTGTTTCTTCTGAGGTATTGATTTCCTCTCTAGAAACAAATATTTTACCAATAACAGTAATCTGACCTTTTAATAAAGTAATTCTTGTAGGACCTCTTACTACTAAAGTATATCCTTTATCTATCTTCTTAATCATAAAACATTCATCTTATCCCAAAATTTATTTTAACGTCACTCGCTTTAGAATGTTCAAATCTAAAACTAAATCTTAATTTTTAATATTATATCAATCTGAAATTTGATATTTTAAGTAATTTAAATAAAAATATATAATTTAAGTACAAATTTTATCAATGAATTCTGTTAGGCCTAAAACAATTTGTTTATGATCTGGACTGTCCAATATTGAATGATCATTATTTTTTAGCCAAACTTTTTTCTTGTGTTGAGTATTAATATTATTAAAAATATAATTCAAACTTTCTTTTTTAATCTCTGAATCTAAACAACCTTGAAAGAAAATAGCAGGACAAAATATTTTCGGTAAGGACATTTTTGTTTCTCTTATCAATTTCTTTACTTTCACACCTATATTTATAGGAATCTTATCATATCCAACCCATCTTCCGTTTGTTTCTTTCTTAAGCTGTACTGAATTAATAGAATGATATTTCATAAAAATATTAATGAATGGAACTAACCATAATCCGAATCTCCGAATTCCTATAGGAGCATTAATAGTAAAAAGGGCATCAAAATTAAAATTAGCTGCTAATATTAAAGCAAGAAGCCCTCCCATAGAATGACCTCCTATGATAATTTTTTCGCACTCTTCTCTTAATGCTTTTACTTCATTCTCTAAAGCGAATCTCCATGACGAAATAGGAGTTCTCCTTAGATCTCTTGGTGAAGTACCATATCCGGGGAGTAATGGGAGTTTAATAGTGTATCCTCTCTCCTTATTTAAATCTTGTGCGAGAGGTTTTAAATCTGCACAAGTCCCCCCACCTCCACCATGAATTATCAAAAATCCTACAGAATTTCCCTTAAAATAGAAAGGACCTGCACCAGGTATTATTTTTAAATCACTATTTTCCAAAAAATTTCACTTTTCCTTTATCTTAAGCTCTTATAAGAAAAATAAACAATGGAAAGAATCTTATAATATAGATTAATTATATTAACATTTTAAAAATTCTAAAAACATTATTTATCAATTTCTTAAATTATCATCCTCAAATAGACCAACTAAAGAAATTATTTTTACTTCTGAATTTTAAAGTCCTTATAAACTAAAAAGATTTACAATTAACTTTCGAATATATAATTTATTAGAAGATATAAATATATTTAATTTAGACCAGATTAAAACAAAATCTTCTAGTATATGATGAAGTTTTTAGTAGATGCAATGCTTGGTAAATTAGCACGTTTACTAAGAATTCTAGGATTCAATACAGTTTATGCGGCTGATTTAAGAGATTTTTATCAAACTAATCCAGTTCCAGATGAAAAATTAATTGACTATGCTGAAAATCATAAGAGAATAATAATTACTAAAGATTTACCTTTACATAATGCTTATAAAAAAATGAGTATTTATTTAAATGGGGAAGGAACATATATATATTTAGCACAACTCAAGAAAAAGTTAACCTTGGATTTTAATTTTGAAATACAGAAAGCAAGATGTTCTATTTGTAACTTGAAATTGAAGAAGGTTAAGGATAAGTACTTGATAAAGGAGATAGTGCCAAATGATACTTTTTCTCATTATGACGATTTTTATCAATGTATTAATCCTCAATGTAAAAAGCTTTACTGGCAGGGCTCTCATATTGAAGATATTAAGAATAGATTAAATCACATATTAAAAACCGAATAGAAAGTTTATTTTTTAAAATACTTTTCTTTAATTTCTAAGAACTTTTGTTTTGTATTCTCTGCGAGTTCTGTATAGCTCCCTTTTCTATACATACTGTATGCCTGATTTAATAGTTCAAGACATTTACGATATTCTATGTTCTTGAAATGATTTTCTGAAAGAGATACTAAATAGTCTCCTTTTTTTTTATAGAATTCAATAAATTGCTTAGAAGTATCAATTGGCATCAATTTTTCTACTCATATCTTTTCTCGAATCCAAAATTTAATTTTAGATATATATTATTTTATGATCTCAATTCTATTAAAATTAACTAAAAATTAGACTCTCCAAGTTCCTATTTTTACAGTATTTACTTATATTATAAATTTAATATTTTAATATCTTCTCCTTCCATATCCATTATAATCGCTTTTAAATGAACATTAATAGCAGTAAAAGTGAATCACTCCTTCCCACTCCTAATTAATATAATTATTGGTGTCGTCGTATAAAAATTTTTAAAATTAATTGTATTAAGAAATATTAAGAAAGAAGCCTTGATAAATAATTCAATGTTAAATTATTTACTCTCTGATTCGGTTTTGCGAAATTGTTTTTTTTCTCTATAATTATAAATAATTTTAGCAATTTCTCCTAAATAATTAAGAGGAATCATCGTCTTTCCGCATTTACCGCATTTGAAATCTAGCATTCCATCAATAGAAATCATTGTCCCATCTTCACAATAAGCGCATTGTTCAAAAGACCATCTATCGATTATTTTAAAAATTTCTTTAATAAATTCTTTTTTATTAAGAGATGTCAAGTTCAATCACAATTATTATTCTTCAATTATTCTCAATAATTTTTATTTAATTATTAAATTAAAAATTTACTAGGTTTCCTTTACCTAATTTATGATTTAAAAACTCTGGGAATATCTCCTTCTAGTAATAAAAAATCAAGTAGCACTGTAGCAGTCATTGCTTCTACTACAGGAATGATTCTTGGAACAATACAAGGGTCATTTCGACCTGAAAATTCAATTTCAACATTTTTCATTAATTCAATGTTTACAGTTTTTTGAGGGATACCAATAGATGCAGTAGGCTTGACTGCAACCATGAATTCAATAGGCATACCTGTAGATATCCCACCTATTATGCCCCCAGCGTCATTCTTAGTTGTTATTATTTTCCCATTTTTTAAAATCCAAGGATCATTATGTTCCGATCCCTTCATTCTAGCACCTTTAAAGCCTGCTCCAAATTCAATACCTTTAATCCCGGGGATAGAAAAAATTGCTTTACTAATGTTTGATTCAATGCTATTAAAAACTGGGCCACCTTTGCCTTCTGGAAAATTTTTTACAATACATTTCACTGTTCCTCCTATAGAATCTCTTTGGTCTTTTACTTCAATTATTAACTGTTCCATCATTTTTGTTTTCTCAAAGTTAAGAGCTCTAACATCTGATTTTTCTCTTTGTTCAATTAGTTTTTGAATATCATCAAAATTATGGATCATTTCATCAATAATATTTCCTATACTTTTAGTATAAGCAAATATAAAAATATTAAATTTTTTTAATATCTGTTTAGCTACAGCCCCTGCTATCACAAAACCTGCCGTTATTCTTCCAGAAAACCTTCCTGATCCACGAAAATCAGAAAATCCCCCATATTTTTTCAAAGCAGAATAATCAATATGAGAAGGCCGTAAAAAATTTTTAAATTTTCTGTATATGGTGGAATCTGTATCTTTATTTTCAATAAATAGGCATAATGGAGCCCCAGTTGTCTTTCCATTAAAAACACCTGCTAAGACTTGTAGTTGATCTTTTTCAAAACGAGGTGTTGTTAATTTTGATCCTCCTGGTCTCCTCTTGTCAAGTTCATTTTGGATTAAGTCTAAATCTAGATCTAATCCTGCTGGAACTCCATCTAAGATTATTCCAATTAGATCTCCATGACTCTCTCCAAATGATGTTATTTTAAAGAGTGTACCAATTGAGTTATCCATGAAATATTTATAAGTTCCTTTTAATTATTAGTAGGATTAATCTACATTATTATTTAATTAATATTATATCTTTAAATTTCTTTTTTTATTTGATGAATCTTAAAATTAATCCGTTAACAAATGGTTTAAATGGTGAAATTACAGCACCAGGTTCAAAAAGTTATTCCCACAGAGTTTTTATTGCTGCAGGTCTTGCTAATGGAATTTCAATTATTAAAAATCCATTAACAACTGGAGATGTTAAGATTACAATGAAAACTTTAGAAAAATTGGGTATAAAAATACAAAAAAAAGATGAAAACACGTATATTGTTAACCCCAATAAGAATGAACTAAAATCAATTGAGAAGGTTATAGACTGCGGTAACTCTGGGACATCTATTCGGATATTTAGTGTTTTAAGCTTGTTAGTCAAGGGAGGATTAACTTTAACAGGTGAATTCTTTAAATTAAAAAGACCAATTTTACCCCTTTTGGAAGCTCTACAAAATTTAGGAGGAAAATTTAGACTAAAAGATGGCGTCAGGATAAAACGAAAAAGATTTTCTTGTAATAAAATAAAGATTCGGGGAGATATTAGCTCACAGTTTATAACCGCTTTACTAATGATATGCCCTTTATTGAAGTGTAAAAATCGAGATTATATTGAAATTGAACTTATAACACCACTAACATCTAAACCATTTGTAGAAATAACTATAGATGTTTTGAAATCATTTGGAATTGTAATACAAGAGGATTTCGAAAATAATACATTCTACGTTACAAATGAACAATCTTATAGATCACAGTCATATACAATTCCAGGAGATTTTTCTTCAGCAGCATTTTTAATTGTAGCAGCAGTTCTGTCTTCATACCAATCCAACATTACAATTAATAACTTAAGTTTTAAAAATTTTCAAGGAGATAAAAAAATTATTGATATACTACTTAGAATGGGAGCTCACATTGAATATATTGACAAATCAAATCAAATTATCATTAACAGTAATCGATATAAATATCCCTTAACTGGAATTGAAATTGATTGTCTTGATATTCCTGATTTATTTCCAATTTTATCTGTTGTCGGTGCTTTTGCGGAAGGAAAAACTGTGTTATTTAATATCTCCAATCTAAGAAATAAAGAAAGTAATAGAATCTCAAGTATAACTACGGAATTAAGAAAGATGGGAGTAAAACTTATTGAAGAAAATAATAAGTTAACAATTTTTCGATGTGAAAAAATAAAAGGAATTAAAGTCAATCATGCCAACGATCATAGAATAGCTATGGCGTGCGTAATTGCAGCATTAAATGCAACCTCTGCTTCTTCCATCGAAAATAGTGAGATTGTAAATGATTCTTATCCTACTTTTTTTAAAGATCTGGAAGAATTGGGCGTAATCATAGAAGAAGAATGATTATATCTTACCGGAAACTTTTTTGTCTTCGAGCACGCGCTTTCCGACCACCAAATTTTTTTGGTTCTGTTCTTCTCGAGTCTCCACTCAATAGAGAAACATCATATTCTCTAAAAGCTCTCTCTATTGTTTTTGTTCCTATAAATTTATTTATAGATTTAGCAAGGGCTATTCGAACTGCATCAGATTGACCCATGATGCCACCACCTTTAACCCTAATGTTGATATCACATTTTTCAATTTTTGGGTGAGTTATAATTTCAAGAACTTCTTGGATTCTTAAT
>CAZRBD010000009.1:0-39632 GCA_964598265.1 uncultured archaeon | reverse complement strand
TTACATAATGCATCTATCCATCTATCTACATCCTCAATAAATTCTTGGATTCTTAATCGGACAATTTCGGGTTCATAGAGATGCAATGGAACATTATTAATTATAATTTGACCCTTTGCAGGATGACGCAATACAGCTCTTGCTATCGCAGATTTTCTCTTACCTGATGCTTGGACTATTTTCATTGACATTTATTAAACCTCAACTTCAGTTTTTTTCCAACCTATTCGATGACATAAATTTTCTAACGTTATATACCTATTATAATAAGAAAGGCGCTGTTTGTCAGCATTTAAAATTTCATTGGGCTCCAAATTTTGATACCTGATTTTAAATCTTTCAGGGATATCTGCAATATAGACATGTACCCTCTTTAATGCCTCTTTACCTCTAAGTTTTTTACGTGGTAACATTTGTTTTATTACTCTTCTCATAAATGTATCAGGTCTTCTCTCGTGGAACGGCCCACGCCGAGGATTCGTTGCGGTGCTTATATTCAGCTTCGCCAAATGACGTGTATGAATATCTCCCTTGCTACCACTTATAATTGCGTCTTTAGCATTCACTATAACAATATATTCTCCTAACAACGCCCGTTTAGCAATTTGACTACAGAAACGTCCTAAAATCTTATTTGAAGCATTATATAGTTTATATTCAGTTACCATAAAATCAACACACTTTCTCAAAATTATATTATTTTAATAGAAGACTTTTATTCCGCTGCCTTTGGGATTTTGTTCTAATAAATCCTCAATTGAAATTATCTTACTCCCTGAAGATTCAATTAACTTTTTTGCTGATTTCGAATACTCTAAACACGCTATCGTGATATGATGATCTAATTCTCCAATTCCTAAAACTTTTCCAGGTACCACGATAATATCATTCTCTTTTGTTTTTTTATTAATACGATATAGATTTGCTTTGATTCTATTCTGTCTCGGTCCACTTAATTTTTTGCTGATTTTTTTCCATATATTTATCTTCGTTTTCCATAAATCTCTTATTAACTTTCTATGATAAAAGTTACTAGGACCTGAAACTCGATGAGACATGATCTCTTAAATTTTTGATATTTTAATAAATTTTTGATCAATCATTAATTCCAAGTCGATAGCTTCAAGCTTTTCTACAAATTCATCAATCTTCTCTAGAAATACTTCAAAAGTTTTTTTTATTATTACATCAAAGGGAAGAACTCCATCACTTTCAATAGAGAAGATATAAGCTTTATCTTTCCAACCAACTTTAATCGCTCCTTCTAAACAGTCCCTCTCACATGAGTTACATAATACACATTCTTTCCAAAAATCTTCCGTGAGTATTGGAGTCTCTTTGTTAGAAAAATCAAAAAGTCTTTCCGGACACATCCGTGCGACCAAACATTTGTCTTGGCATTTAGCACATTTTTTATTATCAAAATCTATTTGCGGATAAAATCTATAGAATATATTTGAAACAGCCTGAAATTTAGTATGCTCTTTTCCTAAACCTAAGATAGAGTAAGCTTCAATTATGACTTTCTTATCTTTATCTATTTTTACAATTGGAATATTGGGATCCACCGGAACTATTTTTGGATCATTTGACTTTAAATTCCCAGAATAAATCTCTAGAGGTGCATTTGTGGTATTTGTAACTTCGCACGTTAAGGAAACCTGGCAAATTGGACATCCATAACCCCCACAACTACAATCTCGTGGTAATTTATATACCTCTAAATCAGTTGTTAAAGGAATCATCCCTAATCGATGTGATATAATTTCATCATATAATGGTGAATCATTTTTTAGTATAATTACCTCATCAACAGCCATTACCGGAATTTCAGATAATATTATTCGGCGAATAGCATTTACCATTTCAACTGATATCCCTTCTACTAAAAAAACTAATTTTCGATCATTTTTTTCAAGAACTTCTAGACTCATGACTCTCATTTATTGAAATTATAATTATGAGTAAATGAAGACTGTAAGATAAGTTTTATTGTTCTAATAGAAAAAAAAAACTAAATGATATTAATAAAAGTTCAAATATTCATATGCTTTATTTGTAGTTTGAAAGCAGTATTTAATTTCTTGAAAACTTTTTTTAAATTCTGAAATCTCATTTTTTACTATTTTTGGAGCTTTCTTTTTAATCAACAACGATCTAATAAATTCAGCAATATCTATCATTTCACTTTTTCCCATCCCGAGTCGAGTGACTTCCGAAGTTCCAATTCTCAAACCACCTGGATTCTGATAATGTCTACCTTCTGTAAGATCATATGGTAAGAGATTTCGATTGAGTATAATGTTAGCTTTTTCTAAGTGTCTCTCAATATCTCCCCCTAATCCAATAGTCTTCTCAAAATCTGTAATATCAACTACAATCTGATGAGATTTAGTGAAACCCTTATGTTCCATTAATACTTTAAATCCTCTTTCGTATAAGGCTTGCCCTAGAGCTTGAGCATTCTCAATTACATTTTTATGGTATTCTTTTCCGAATTCTAACATTTCAGCTAAAGCTATTGCTAATCCTGCTACATTATGCAAATGATGATTAGAAAGTAAAGCTGGAAAAGCACAGGATCTTAAAGTTTCAATTAAATCTTCCCTATTTGATATTAAAGTACCGTGTTGAGGTCCTGGAAGTGTTTTATGTGTGCTTAAAGTCATCGCATCTACTCCTTCTCTTAAGGGGTCTTGAAAAAATCCGGAACCAATCAACCCTGCTACATGAGCAGCATCATACCCAACATAAGCTCCAACTTCTTTAGCTACATCTCCGAGTTCTTTAACTGGATGCGGGAATAAGAAAACTGAACCCCCAAATAAGACTAATTCTGGTTCAAATTCTCGAATGACTTTTGCTGAAGCATCAATATTGAGATTCATCTCATCATTGTCAAAAGCTAAATATTCAACATTTATTCCCCTCGTTGTTCCAGCTGTACCAAAAATTTCCCTCCCACTTTTTGCAAATCTTGGCCCATGTGATATATGTCCTCCCCTAACTATTGACATGCAACACATTTTACCGTTGTTCCCAGATGTAAATGCATTATACATAACTAAATTAGCCACAACTCCTGAAATTGGACGAACATCAGCATGGATACATTTGAAATATTCTTTAGTTAGATCCATACAAATATCTTCTACTTTGTCTATGTACTCACATCCTGCATAAACTCTCTGACCAGACCACCCCTCAGCATATCGGTGGCTAAAATCAGAATTACAAGCTTCATCTACGGCAGGACTAGTGATATTTTCAGAAGCTATTAAGGGAATAGCATTTTTAAACAATTCATGATGTTCTTTTAAAAATTCTCTGATTTCAACTATTTTCTTATTCAAATTAAATCAAATCCAACATTTTATTTTAAGGATAAATAAAATTTAATTGATTTTAAATCTTATGACAGTTTTCCTAATCAGTTGAATTGAAATTTGTTATCTCAATTAATTGTCTAATGGAAAATTGCTTAAACATAAATTTGAGTAATTTTTTGAAGATCTTGAATGATGTGAAGATTAGTCTTTAATTTTTTCTAAAATTAATCTCGCTTCAAATAAGTTTAATTTCTGACCAGATTTCTGTTTCTCTAAAGCTACTGCTAGTTTTTCTTCCCTAATTTTTGCCATCATTTCATGCCTTTTGGTCGTCTGGAAATTCCTTACAAAATGTTTTTTGTTTGTGTTATAGCGGCCTTTTCCTTTATAAGTCTTCTTTCTTTGATTCATCAATGTTATATATTGTTCATGATAACGATCGGCAGTCTTCTTGTTTTCTATTAATTCTTCTTCTAACCTTTTTTTCTTCTCTTTTAGATCATCGGCTTTTTGAAACATTTCCAGCATTTTAGAGTGGTTTTCTTGAGATTTATCTGACCACTTATTTAATTTTTCATATATTTTATTCAAGTTTATCTTTACAATCTCTATTTTTCTCTCAATTTTAAAGAGTTCATTATTCCGATCTTGAGACAAAAACTCTTGTTTCATAGCAGTATATTCTCGAATTTTATCGACAATTTCGTTTTCTTCACTAATATCTAGTTTTTCTGTTTCGATTATTCTTTCTAGATTATCGATTTTACGTTCTATTTGTTTTATAGAAAATATTTGTTTTTTTTCTTTTTTCTCGTGTTTTATTTTCTGAATTTTTTTCTTTTCTTCAAATAATGTATCTAGAAGTTCTTTATATTCTATTTTTTTGTCTTTCAATAGTTTAACTTTCTTATTCCAATAATCTCTTTTTTTTTTGTGATTTTCTTTTGCTACCTTAAGAGAATTTGATATTTCATTTTCTACCTCTATAAGTTCATTTATAAAACTTTTTGTTTTTTTATTTAACTCGTCTCTCTTGTGTTTTAAATCTTCAATTTGAACTTGAAAGTCTTTAAATGAAGTTTTAGATGTTTGAGTAATGTTTGGTTTCTCTCTACTCATATATTATTTCATTAAGGGGTTTTTATAAAAAGGAATTATTTAAAAGTGTTTAATTAAAGACAATTTTATATACATTTTAAAATTTAGTAATTTTAAATTAATTAGATAAGAAGGGTATTTCATAACGAAATAAAATCTTTAATCATTAGAAAAATTAAAAGGTGTCCTCTAACATGTGCTCTGAAATTATAAAGGAAAATGATTTGATCTTCTTAATTCTAGATGCAAGAAGAAGATGGCTAATTCAAGTTAAATCCGGAGGAGACTTTCACACACATAAGGGGATTATTGAATTCGATGATATAATCGGAAAAAAATATGGAAGCGTTATTTTTTCAAGGCCTTATAAAACACAAGGATATAAATTCTTTATTTTAAAGCCCTTACCCTCGGATTATGTAATTTATATGGCTCGAAAAACTCAGATTATATATCCCGAAGATGCAGGGATGATTTTACTCTACTCAGGGATTAATCCTGGGAGTATCGTTATCGAGGCGGGTTGTGGTTCGGGAGCATTAACTTGTATATTAGGGACTTACGTCCGCCCAACCGGGCATGTTTACTCTTATGATATAAGAGAAAAGTCTCTCAAAAGAGCAAAATCAAATGTAACAAAGGCAAATTTAGATGATGTTATTACGATTCAATATGGAGATATTATAAATGATAAGCTTGAGCACACAAATGTGGATGCTGTTGTTCTAGATTTAGCAACTCCTTGGGATACGATTGAAAAAGCTAGAGCTTACCTAAAATTTAGTGGTACGCTAGCTTCTTTTTCTCCGACAATTGAACAAGTAAAGAAAACAGTTTTCGCTTTGAAAAAAAATGATTTTTTTGAGGTTAATACGTACGAATTAATTAAAAGAAGGATACAAGTTAAAGAAAATGCTACTCGACCTGAGGGAATGATTTCACATTCGGGTTATTTAACATTTGGAAGGAAAATCGAAAACCTGAAAAATCCTTATCGAGAAAGAAAAGGTAAGTCTCAAGAAATTATTAACTTTGACGGGATGCCCCTGAGAGGTTAAAACTTTATGGAAGTTGATTGTTATAAATTTTATAAGTTTTATATACGAGTGACTTTTAAAGCTTTACAAAATTATGGGTTTAATAAGTCAAGGGATGCTTTTAGCTACTGTCCTTAACGAAAAAATATTTTTACTAAAGATTGATGAAAGGAGAACAATTCCCCCCAAGTCGTAAAATAAAATAGTTAAAAACCCTTCAATTGAGCACCAGTCCTATATTCCTTTTTCTTCTTAAATCGTTCAGTTCTGAAGAAATGACGCTTTTTCTCTGGAAGGATATCTATATATTTTCTGAGAAGCTGTTCAATAAACTTTTTAGTTGAATTATTACTTGTGATCTTGTCTGGATTAGATAAGTATTCCAATATTTCTTTATCTTTTGTATTATAAGATAAACCTAAGTTTTTAAGGGGAATGTGAACAGAATGTAAAAACCAACCAGGCTTCTTATCTTCATGAGCAATAACTCTTAAGATGTTTGCATCTTCTTTTTTGATTTTAATATCTAAGAGCTTCTTGCCAGGTCTCACGATAACGCTACAGTATACTGGGATATTATTTTTCGGAGAATGAATTTTTTTTAAAAATTCTTTGAGTTTTTCACTCATCGTTTTAAGAATATCTTTTAATATATAAAAAGAATAAATTAAAATTCATAAATAACTTTTTTATTTAATGGTTATATCCTATATTCTTTAATTTATAGAGGCTGGCATATTGAGTACTTATGAAATTCTACATAAAGAACAGACTTTTACCCTCAAGAAAAAAATCGCATTACTAGGAGGATTTGAAAAATATAAGGATGTTTTTCAAGAATTCATAAGTTCAAGTTGTTTAGAAATAGAAAATAAGCAAAATATAGGAGTTAACATTAGCAAAATTGATAAATTATATAAAGATGAACCGAAAATAGAATATCTTTTATGGAATATTGACTGTGGACAAAGAAGAGCATGTCTAAGGAATATTTTCTATAATGGCTCCGAAGCTGTTATAATTTTTATTTCTGAATCGAAACTCGATCAGATCCCCCAATATTTTAATGAAATTCAAACTCAGCTCCAAAACGTAAATATTTTATTTTGCGTAATCCTTGAAAACTCTAAAAAAAATACCCTATTAAATAATTATTTCAAAAATGAAGAATTAAACTCACTTATTGAAAATTACAAGTTTCAGATCAATAGTATTGATAGACCAATTTCGATAATACACCAAATAAGTTCAAATTTTTTGGACAAAATGGAGCACAGGGAAGTCAATAATGTATATATCATTGATTTTATACAGAAAAGCTCTTTATTACCCAAGTTATATATCACTGATGAGTGTAATGATTATTTTGAACCTCAATCTAATGATTCAAAAGTTAAACAAATTATAAATACAGAAAAATTGGTTAAATTTATTCTAAAGTTAGACTTTGACGTAGAACTCGATCATTTTAATTGGGTCAAGGTTAGAAATAAAATATTTGGGACTTTCTCAATTTTTATAAAAGATGGTAATGTATATTATTCTCCGATAATTTGTGAGAATTGTAAAAATAGAAAATGCCCTAATAAGAAAGACTCTCCCTATTTTATTTGTATTGAAGCAGATTCTAAGAGTTGGACTAATATAGAGGAATTTAAACAACCAGAACTTCTTTTCATTTCTAAAGTTCTTGCATTAAAAGAAGGAAATGAGAATACCCTCCCCAGTTCAATTTTAAAACAAATTTTAAATAGAAATCAATGCAAGAAAAAACGTTAGAGAAAATGACGGCCATTTTAAAATCGTTTAATTTGAAAACTGAAGCATATTGTGACGTTATCAACATAACAGTACAAGTCCAACACTCAATAATTAATAGTGGAATTAATGATGGAATTGTTAATGTTCATAATGCCGGATCTACAGGGGCTATTTCGACTGTAGAATATGAACCTGGTCTTGTGAAGCAAGATATTAAAGAATTGTTTGAAAAACTAATTCCTTACGACAAAAATTATGCACATCATAAAACATGGCATGATTACAATGGAGCAGGGCACTTAAGAAGTTTTTTAATCAAAACCTCTCAGTCTTTTCCATTTAAGAACCAACAGTTAATTTTGGGAACTTGGCAACAAATTATTTTCATTGAATGTGATGAAAAACCAAGATCGAGAACAATATATTGTATGATTGTAGGAGATTAGAGCCCTTCTTTTAAATAAAAAAATAAGAAGAATTTTGTGTTATCCTGCCTGTTTTATTAAGCTATCCAATTCGGTTATAATTATTTTATATTTGTCTCGGAGTTGGATTTTTTCGAATTTAACTTCAAGATTTAAAACGGCTTTATCAAACTGCTTAATTTGTTCAGTAAAAACAGGAATTTTTTTAAAATTTTTATAAGTTTTTTCTTTTAGACTAATCTGATACTCTAAATTTTCTAAAAATGCACAAATATTTACATTTATCATATACCTCTTCCTCTTTTAAGAATTATATCCTTGAGTAAAATCACTAAATAATAGTTAAATAATTGGTATATCATACAAATGTCATTAAAAAGCCTTATGGATCAATAATCTCTTAATCCTATCTCATAGATTGTAGAATTTGTAATTAAAAGAATATCATATAGATAATACCTAGATATTATAATACATAATATCACTCAGCATAGTTATATTGTTCTTAATAATCTCTAATTATGTTTTCGCAGGAGTTTTAATTTAACTTGAATAAACTCACCAGACTTTTAAAATAAGACAAATTCAACCCCATTACGACTTCTTTAACAATAATCTCATTGAATTTATTTGGTATTTAGTAAAGTATGGCCTAACTATAAATCCAACACTGAAGGGCTTCCCGATTTCGAGACAAGCATGACATCAAAATATTAGAGAAGATTTTTCAGAGAAAAGTCTAATAAATCCTTTTGAGGTTAATTCTAATTTATTAAATTATCGTAAGAAGCAAGCTTAAATTAGTAAAAATTAATTCAGTTTGTTTAGATCTTCTAAACTTTTAAGTTAGATTTTTATAATTTTTTTTTAGTTTTTTGTTTAAGATATAATTTTAATAAATTTTTCTTATGTTTAAAGGCAATTTTAACAAATCTTCAATAAATATAGGATGAAATTTTATTAGTTAAATTTCTATATTTTTGCTTAAATTAAAAAATATTAAAGTTATTTATTTTATAATAAAAAAGACTTTTGTCAAATTTTAAACATAGTTTAAATCGAATCGAGATGGAATAAATGGAATCGTTGCTTAAAATTATCGTTTCAGGCTTAGATAATGCCGGTAAAACTTCTATATTAACGGCTTTAGATAGAAAATATGATTTTCAAAAGGATATTGTTCAACTTAAGCCCACAATCCGAGTAGAATATCATAAAATGAATTTCTTGAAGAATAATACGATCTTTTGGGATATGGGGGGCCAAGAGGCTTACAGAGAGATTTACAAACAATATGAAGATGTATATTTCGATGCTACTGATCTTCTGATATATGTTATTGATATTCAAGATTCAGAGCGATTTGAAAATTCATTAGAGTATCTCGACGCTATTTTACAATTTTTTACGAAAAATGATATGTATATACCGATAATAATTACTTTTCATAAATTCGATCCTGATTTGAGGTATGATGAGAAGATATTGGAAAACGTTGAAAAACTAAGAGAAGAGATCTCAGGAAAATATCAGACGTTCAACATCCTTTTTCAACAAACCTCAATTTATGATATCATTTCCATAGTTCAACTTGTGTCATATGGACTTTCAGTTTTTGATAAAAAATTCTTCGAACTTACAGAATTATTAGAGAAATATTTGAATTTATTTAAAAGTCAAGCTTTAATTGTATTTGATCGGAATGGAATAATTGTTTCCGAGTTTTATAGCGATATAGAGCCTGAAGTCTATGTGGAGTTATTAGAATCCATCAAAGAGCACCTTTTTTTACTAAAACGATTGGAAGAAGAAAAATTCACATCTGATTATAACTTCTCAACTATAGAAGGAACATTATTATCCTACTTACATAGATTGAATTTAGATAAAGAATCGTTTTTTGTTTCAGCTGTAATTAAAGAAAAACGTAAAGATGAATTTTTAATTAAATTTCCTGAATTTCTAGAAGAATTATCCAAAATTTTAAGACTATTAGTCTAAAATTATTATTTCTAGAAGAAAAAGAATTAATTATGCAATATCTAAAAGTTCTTTAGCTTTATCAATTAAGGTTTCTTTTTTCTCTTGGTGATTTTTAATAAATTTCAATACTTTTTCTACACACTCTTGTTTATGTTCTCCACATAACAATTCACCCTTGATGCACAATTCAAAGTCTTTAGCTAACTTTTCATCATTTTCTTCAAAGTGATACATAAGCATCTTATAAATCATGCATTTTCTAGGTTCTCCACCTAATTCTTGTTGTTCTTTTTTATTTTTTCTACCTCCAGTTAAAGTTCCTTTAATTTTACGCTCAACTGATTCGAACGGTTCGTTAAAACTAAACCGACTATTAGGATTTCGTTTTGCCATTTTTTCTGATCCGTCTATGCCTGCTAATAAGTAATGGTAAGTTGCTCCTGGTAAGAAAAAATTCTTGTAGTACCGACGCGTTAGATCTCGCGTTAGACGTATGTGTGGATCTTGATCAATACCTACTGGAACTACAGTTGGTTGTATCCCATCTAATAACTGTGGTAGGATTATATCGCCGCACTGCACAAGAGCCGCAAGATAAAGTCCAAAAGTTTTTTCACCGTAAATTGCATTTAACATATTCTGGGTTACAAGCCTGCTAACTTTAAATGCGACATCTTTAACAATCGATTCTCTACTTTGACGCCATATATATGCTTTTTTTGGATCTAGACCGAGTGCTAAGATATCTGCTAAATTATCAACAGCATCTTCTTCCGCTTCTTCATAAGAAATCCCATTATCTTCCCAGGACTCAATATCAGCAATACAATAATATGCTTTTGCTCCCATCTTCTGAAATTCAATAATTTCCAAAGCTGTAGTTAAAGTTCCTAAATGAAATGGTCCAGACGGTTTAATCCCACTCATAACCGCCCAAGGTTGACTTTCATCAATAGCTTTAAAAACGAGATTTAAATCACGGTGACCAAAGATTATTTTTCTTCGTAAGAAGCGATTCTTTTCCATCTTAAGGCGTAGTGAATCTGTAATTTCCACGATCCCAAATTCTTTCATTAATCTAATATAATCCTCATCATCGAGCGCTGAACTCCCCCAAGGGTCTATTTTGAAATCGTTATCCATGCTTTTCTTCACTCTTTTCACATCTTTTAATATTAAAAATATATACAAAATAATAAATTTTGATATCTATGATGAAATTCTCAAAAGATCATAAACCTAATGAACTTTTAATTCTAAGGAAATCTTTAGAAACCGGTCTCGTTTAAGATTACTTATTTCCTATCGATCCTAATTTGTCTTTATAATCTTCGATATCTATTTTTGAAATCTTGTCTAAATCCTCCTCGCGTTGAGTTTGCTTTGTCCTAAATTCTAAATCAAATGCTTCTTTATCTTCCTTATACAATTCAAAAACTTCCTTCCAAAAGCTTATTTTCTCATCCCTTAAAGATTTTAACACTTCTCGGATGCAATCCACTGCTGAACCAAGATCACCTGTATAACCAACATCGAACTCAAATGATCGTGGTTTTAAACTACTTTTGTCTCTTATTAGTTCCACAAAATCATTTGGTAAAAAAAAATCGATATTTTTCCATTTTTTAAATATATCTATCTATTGAGTGTCCAAGACTTATTAAAATTAGATAATAATAAAAATACAAATCTCTAAACATTTTTCATAAAAAATTGGGTTTCATTTTAAAATTTCTAAAATTTTATATATTTCTCAAAATAAATTATATTGATATTACAATCTTACAATATAATACTTTTTAGCTGTTTTCTCTATGAAGAAAGAAAAATCACTAGATGATATAGACAGACAGATCCTACGAATACTCCAAAAAGATGCACGAACATCTTACAGAGAGATTCAAGAACAGTTGGGAATCTCAATAGGAACTATACATAACCGTATCTCAAAATTGAAGGAGAATGGTATAATTGAAGGATATACTCTGAGACTAAATAACGTAAAATTAGGATATAAACTTACATTTTTAATTAGAATCAATATTGATGGGAAGCATACAGAAGAACTTTTAGAAGACCTTAAAAAAATTCCTGAAGTATGTTCAATCTTTCATACCACAGGAGAACAATCAGCTGCTTTGGTTTGCAGGTTTCAAGAGAGTGAACAAGTCCATGACTTTATAACGACGCTTAATAAAAGAGAATATATTATACGAACCGTTTCTAATATGGTTCTTAAGGAGTACAAAAACACAATCTTCGTCGAAATCTAAAGCGGAATGTTATGGTTTGATGGATGTAATGAAAAGTCTTCTTTTTTCTTAAAAAAATAAAATGTGATTTTGTTGGTTTAAATTATATTCTTCTCTTCTTGAACGGGATTAGTTAATCCCCATTTCCACAGGAGAAATATGAGGAGGAAGAATATAGCAGAACTCGCGGGGAGTATTTGAGAAGGTAAATATTGGATTATTGCACCACCTAAAATAGGGGTTATAATCTGGGCAATACTACTGAGTGAATTGTTTACACCTAAAAGACTACCTGTCTCTTCTTTTTTAACATTTTTTGTTAATTTACTCGTTAAAATAGGACGACTCACACCTGTCCCAAATGCTAAAAAAATAAGTGGAATATACACGAACAAAAAGTTGGTGGTAAATATTAACATTATCATAGAAATTAGCATCGCAAAAATCCCCATTCCTAAAGTTTTATTCTCGCCAAATTTTTTTTGCAAAGGTGAGATTAGGAAACTTTGAAGGACAACTCGAAGAATTCCTACCCATGCTAAGTAAAAACCAAGTACTAGTGGGGTGACTTGAAGTTGACTTTTTGCCAATAGAGCAAAGCTTGATATAAAAAGCATAAAGCCAAATGTATAAGTAAAAAAAATAACTAAAATCCCCCTAATCTTAGAATTTTTGAAAAATTTTGAAATGTCATTAAAAGGTATTATATCTTCAAACTTGATTTTGACGTGTTTTTCTCTCTCTCCTAATGATTCTGGTAGAAATAAAACCACCAATATTATAGATAATAAACTTATCCCTACAGCAAAAAACATCGGAATTGAGTAATTTATTGCTGAAAATGTACCCCCAATTAACGGTCCAAAAATAAGTGCTGCCCCAAAGACTGCGCTTGAATATCCGTAAATTCTAGTCCTATCCCGCGGATCAGTTGTATCACTAATATACGCCTGACTCACTGTCATATTACTTCCTAAAAGACCATCAACAAACCGTGCTAAAACTAATAACCAGACGTTATTCGCAAGCCCAAGAAGAAGGAATCCAACTAAAGTACTGGTTTGGCTAAATAATAAAAGTGGCTTTCTTCCAAAGCGATCGCTGAGCTTGCCTGTAATCGGACTGGCGAATAATTGACAAAAACTAAACACGCTCATTACCAAACCAACCTGAAACATATTCAAACCTAATGATAACGCTAAAAATGGAAGAACAGGTAAAACAATACTAAACCCTAATGTTTCAGTAAAAATTATAAGAAAAATTATTAAAAGTCGTTTATCGAAACTTCTATTTATAGGTTTTATTGTGTTCATAATCTTCTACAATTAAAACATTCTTTTAAAGTAGAAAATTTCAAGCTAAATTAAATTATATGTTAATAAAATATTGAATTTTATAAGGTATTTTCTATAGTTTTTTTTAGAATATGAGTATTAAAACACATCATCTGTAGAAATTTAGCCTTTTTATGATATTTCTATTTACTTCTGATCGAAAATCGGTAAAATTTTTATGACTTAGAGATCTATAAATAGTATATTTAAAATCTAAATTCAAAACTACATTAAAAGTGGATTAATATGTCTAATGTACCAATTATAATACTAAAGGAAGGAACTGAGGAAGTTCGTGAAAGAGAAGCTAGAAAACAGAATATTTCAGCAATGGTTGCTATTGCAGAGACCGTTCGTTCTACCTTAGGACCAAGAGGAATGTCAAAAATGCTAGTTGATTCCTTAGGAGAAGTAACAATAACAAATGATGGAGCAGAAATTCTAAAAACTCTTGATATTGAAAATATCGCTGCTAATATGATGGTCAATATTGCAAAATCAATTGATGAAGATATTGGTGACGGAACAACGTCAGCGGTGATATTTTCTGCTACTCTTTTAAAAAACGCGCTAGAGTTGATTGAACAAGGAATTCACCCAAAACCTATAACTCATGGATATAAATTAGCAGCAGATAAAGCACTCGCGATCATCAAGGAAATAGCAACAAAAATTTCTAATGAAGATGATGTTGTTTTTAAAAATGTTGCTAAAACTGCTATGAACGGAAAGGATATTGCCCCACTAAAAGATTTCTTCGCAGATTTAGCATTGAAAGCGATGAGACAAGTTACAGATGATGATGGCAAGACATTCAATAAGGTAAGTAATGTAAAAATCGTAAAAGCCCCAGGTAAGTCTTTACATGATTCGAAGTTAATTAAAGGGGTGTATATTCAAAAAGATAAAGTAAACACCATGATGCCCGACGTAATAAAAAACGCAAAAATTGCAGTCATAAGAAGAAAGTTGGATGTGAAAAAAACAGAATTCGATGCTCAAGTACGAATTTCAAGTCCCTCAGAAATTCAAAAATTCCTTGATCAAGAAGAGAAAATGCTATTAGATTACTTGAAAATCTTTAAAGATTTAAATGTTAATTTGATTGTGAACAGTAGTGACATATCTGATAAATTTGGCGCATTTTTAGCTAGAGAGGGAATCGCTGCTATTAAAAGTGTCGGAGAAAGTGATTACAAATCAATTTTAAAAGCAATCGATGCAAAATTAGTAGATGATCTAACCTCGCTTTCTGAAGATGATTTGGGATTTGCTGAAAAAGTTCTATTTGAAAAAGTTGGTGATGACGATTATGTTTTACTTACTGGATGTAAAAACCCAAAGTCTGTTTCAATTTTACTCAAGGGTGGTCTTGATAAAATACTTAGTACAGCGGAAGTCTCTTTAAATGATGTTTTATCAGTTATTGCCAAGGTAATGGACAATAAAATGGTTGTTGCGGGAGGAGGTGCAATTTATATTGAACTTGCTAAAAGAATTAAAGCTTATGCTAATAAAATTGGCGGAAAAGAACAATTAGCTGTTAATGCCTTCGCTTTAGCACTTGAAGAAATACCAAAGACTTTAATACAAAATGCTGGATTAGAAGAGATCGAGAAAATAACTGAATTAAGAGCTGCACATAAAACTGATGACGATAAATGGATTGGAATTGATACTATTACAAATACTATTGGGGATAATTTCCAAAAAGGTATTGTAGAACCTGCAGAACTGGTAAATCATATTATAAAAGCGGGTAGTGAGTTAGCTAATTTGATTTTAAGAGTAGATAGAATTATTAGCGCAAAGGGGTCTAAACCCGCAGGATTATAAAGTTTTAAAATTTTTTTTCTTTTTATCTTTAACATAACTCCTTTTTATCATTAAGGCAATATCTCCTCAGATTTCTAATAATTATTTAAAAAACGCCTAAATATTAAAAAAGTAAAATTAAAAAGGTTCTAGAATTTTCTGTAACACATCCATAATCGTGTATTTTAATATTTAAGAAAAGAATTTAATGAAAGATAAAATGGAAATTCTTGACAAAAAAAATCTAGAAAAACTGAAAGCTTTAAATAATACTCATATCTTAAGAATTGTTCAAGATTTCATTACATTATGTAAACCTTCTAAAGTTACAGTTATAACAGATATATTTGAAGATATTGAATACTGTCGTCAGAAAGCAATTGAGGTTGGGGAGGAAACAGAATTAGAAACGGAAGGTCATACTATTCATTTTGATGGATTCTATGATCAAGCTAGAGATAAAGAAAAAACTAAAGTCCTTATTCCTAAAGGCGAATATGCCAGCCCTTGGATAAATACGGCTGATCGGGATGAAGGATTGAAAGAGATTTTGAATATTATGGATGGAGTAATGAGCGGAAAGGAATGCCTAGTAAGATTCTTTTGTTTAGGTCCAAAAGATTCAAAATTTACTATTTGTGCTTTACAACTTACAGATTCTTTTTACGTTGCTCACTCTGAGGATTTGCTCTATCGTACGGGTTATGAGGAATTCAAAAAATTAAATGGTTCAAGAAACTTTTTTTATTTTATACATTCTGCTGGGGAACTTGATGGTTATGTTTCAAAAAATGTTTATAAGAGAAGAATTTATATTGATTTACTTGAAAATAGGGTTTTAACAGTAAATAATCAGTATGCAGGAAACAGTTTAGGTTTAAAAAAGCTAGCTCTTAGATTAGCAATAAATAAATCCAATAATGAAGATTGGTTAGCTGAACATTATTTTATTTTAGGTATTCGTCCAACAGGTAAGGATAGAATCAGTTATTTTTGCGGAGCATTCCCAAGTGCGTGTGGAAAAACTTCTACAGCGATGCTTCCTGGTCAACTTATTATAGGAGATGACATTGCTTACTTAAGAAAGTGGGACGATGGATATGCCCATACAGTTAACATTGAGAAAGGTATTTTTGGAATTATTAAAGATGTAAGCTCTAAAAATGATCCTGTAATCTATGATGCTTTAACAACCCCAAGGGAGGCAATTTTTTCAAATGTTTTAGTTAAGGATGGAAAGCCTTATTGGATTGGTATGGGTCAAAAAAATCCTAGAAAAGGCATTAATTTTTCAGGTAATTGGCAAGATGGCAAAAAAGATGAAAAAAAAAATTCAATTCCTTATGCTCATCCAAATGCACGGTATACACTTAGAATTAATGAGTTAAGTAACGCTGATCCAAAACTAGAAGATCTAAATGGAGTTCCAGTTAGAGGGATTTTTTATGGAGGACGCGACAGCGATACATTACCTCCCATACTCGAAAGCCTAAATTGGGAGCATGGGATTTTTATGGGCGCATCCATTGAATCTGAAACAACTTCAGCTACGCTTGGAACCGTCGGTGTACGGAAAGCAAACCCGATGGCAAATCTTGATTTCCTGGTAATTCCTCTCGGGAAATATCTTAAAAATCATCAAAAATTTGGAAATAGTTTGGAATTCTGTCCAAAAGTTTTTGCAACAAATTACTTTCTTAAGAAAGATGGTAAGTACTTAAATGGAATGCTTGACAAAAAAATATGGCTCATCTGGGCAGAGGGACGCACTCATAATGATTTTGATGCTATTAAAACTCCCATAGGCTTAATACCAAAATTTGCGGATTTAAACCATTTGTTTGATATTGAATTAAATAAAATATATACTGAAAATGATTACCTCGAGCAATTTAAAATCAGGGTTTCAAATTTGTTCAATAAATTAGATCGTGTAGAAAAAATGTTTAGAGCTGAAAAAAACATTCCCTATTTCTTTTGGAATATCGTCAATCAGCAAAGATCTAATTTACTTGAGTTAAGAGAAAGTTATATTGAAGACGAAATTTCAACATTAGAATTTCAATAAAATTGATTAGACTAAGTGTTTTAATCCTGCTCTAACTTGGTAAGTCTTGTTAATCCTGTCAATTTCAATGAAACGCTTAATTTCTAAATTGTTTAAAAAATCTCTAATTTGAACCTTATCTTTCTCTAATTTCCCTGCTAGTCCTTCTATATCGCTTTCATGAGCCCGCAGGATTGGAAGTAATGATGAATATTCTTCATATACGTTATTTACTATAAATGTAATAGATTCTCTTATATTCAAACCAGTTTTCGTACTTGTTGGAAAGATTTTACTATCTTTAGATATGTAATTTTGTGAACGGATTACTTCTGGGGGACGTGCTCCTTCAACATCTTGCTTATTAGCTAAGAAAATAATAGGAATATTAGAAGGCAATGATTTTCTTATAGAATTTAGTATTACAATCGCACTATCGTCCTTTTCAGGAGCAGTTGAGTCAAAGATGAAAATTACTCCATCACTACCACCAATAATGATATTTCTCATAACAGAAAATCGTAATAGTCCGGGAGTTCCAAATAATGAACAATCAAATCCATTTAATTTAACATTCCCTAGATCCATCCCTACAGTATATAGTTTTTGGTCCCTACCTTTCGCTTCTACATTTAAAGCACCCGGATCTAACGATCTTATATAACTTGACTTGCCCGATTGTAATGGACCCGAAACGACAATCTTTATGAAAAATCACCAAAATTTTAAAATTACTACATATTTTAAATTAATATTTTTAATTTAAAATAATAATATATATAGATAACACATGTATCTTTGTGGTATTTATTATAAATTTCTTAATATTTTTATGGTTAAAATATAATAAACCTACTCTTCATTTCAAGTTTTCGCAAGATAAAAAAAGACTTCTTTGAACAGCAACTTTTACTGGAATATTCTCTTTATTAATAACCAAATTAAGTCGTATAACAATAATACTTATAATTTTTACGTCTTTACCATAATTAAAAATAATTTTCAAATGTGACAGAGTATTTCGTACAAATTAATAATCTGAAACATAATCTTAATAATCAATCAAAAGAAATCGAAAAGTTATGAATAGTAATATAATGGTAATTGGCGCGGGGATTTCGGGAATTGAGGCGTCTCTATGCTTAGGGGAACAGGGATACAAAGTTATATTAGTTGAAAAATCTCCCTCAGTTGGAGGTAGGATGGCTCAACTTGACAAAACCTTTCCAACCTTGGATTGTGCTATTTGTATTCTTGCTCCAAAAATGGTAGAAGTGGCTCGACACCCAAATGTTGAACTCCTTACCTATTCTGAAGTACAAGAAGTATCTGGTGAATCTGGAGATTTTAACGTAAAGGTTATAAAAAAATCAAAATATGTTGATATCGATAAATGTACAGGATGTAACGCTTGTAGCGAGAAATGTCCGATGAAGAAGATTCCAAGTGAATTTGAAGAAAAAGTAGGTTTAAGAACATCAATTTATATTCCATTTCCTCAAGCAGTTCCAAGAAAAGCAACTATTGATAAGGAAACTTGTCTCTATTTAACAAAAGGAGCATGTAAATTGTGTTTGAAGGCGTGTGAGGCGGAGGCAATTGATTTTGAGATGGAAGATGAAATAATTGACTATAATGTTGCGTCAATTATTGTAGCAACGGGTATAGATGTTTTTAACCCTGCTCCCTTAACTCGGTATCACTACTCTGAATACCCCAATGTTATTACTTCTATGCAATACGAAAGATTACTTAGTGCTTCAGGCCCTACTGAAGGTGAATTACTACGTCCTTCAGACAAGAAACATGTTCATGAAGTTGCTTTTATAGGATGTGTAGGTTCTAGAAGTGAATCATTTTATCCATATTGTTCAAAGTTTTGTTGCATGTACATGGCAAAAGAGGGAGTAGTGACAAGGGAACATTCTCCAGAAACAAATGTCACAATCTTCTTCAATGATACTAGAGTAGTTGGTAAAAACCAAGAAGAATTCATTGAGAGAGCGAAACATGAATATAACCTAAAATATTTTCATGGAATTCCAGGAGATATCAGACAAGATCTTAAAACTCAAGATCTCCTTGTAAAACATGTAAATTTAGACACAGGTGAGGTGGAAACAGCTCGTTTTGATCTAGTTGTTTTAGCAAGTGCTGTAACCCCTCGAGGAGACTCAGAAGAACTAGCAAAAATTTTAGGTATTGAAACTAATGAATTAGGCTTTTTTAAGACAAAAAATTCTATCGAAAATTTGCATTCCACAAAGGAGGGAATTTATGTTACTGGTTCTTGCCAATCTCCAGATGATATTGCTAACTCAGTTTCAAAAGCGAGTGGTGCTGCGGCTTTAGCTTCACTACATGCTGTGCCTTTAAGTGAGAGAGAACAAAGAGTTGATCTACCTCCTCTGAGAGTGGTGCATGAGGGAGATGTGGCGAGAATCGGAGTTTTTGTGTGCCATTGTGGTGTAAATATTGGAGGGTATGTTGATGTTCCAGAAGTTGTAGAATATGTAAAAACTCTTCCAAATGTAGTTTTTTCAATGGATAATAAGTATAGTTGCTCTAGTTTGAGTCAAGATATCATTAAAGAAAAGATTGAAGAATTTAATTTGAATCGAGTAGTTGTAGCAGCATGTACTCCCCGTACACATGAACATTTATTCCAGAAAACTATAAGAGAGATAGGATTGAATGAATATTTATTTAATTTTGTAAGTATAAGGGAGTTAGATTCATGGGTGCACATGAAAGAAAGAGATAAGGCAACAGATAAAGCTAAAGATTTAATTAGAATGGGGGTAGCTCGAACAAGATTTTTAAAACAGGAGATTAAAATTAAAGGAGAAGTAGTTCCTGAAGCTCTTGTGATAGGTGGAGGGGTAGCAGGCATTAACTCCGCAATGGAAATCGCCAAAAAGGGTTATAAAACACATTTAGTTGAATTGGATGATAAGCTAGGAGGACAACTGAACCTCATTTATAAAATTAATTTTGATAGGATAGATTCAAAAGAATTTCTAGACGAAACGCTACAAGAATATAATTCAATAAAAAATATTGTAACTTACTTGAGTTCTGAAGTGGTTGACGTTAAAGGATCAATTGGACACTTTAAAATACAAGTTAAGAAGAAATCAGACAATAGTATTTCTGACCTTAATGTCGGCGTAATAGTTGTTGCTACTGGAGCATATGAAGACAAACCTGAAGGTTGGTATCACTATGGTGAGGATGAGAGAATAATGACCCAATTGGAACTTTCTGAAAAATTAAGAAATAATGATTTAAAAGATGGGGAAACTCTGGTATTTATTCATTGTGTTGGTTCGAGACAACCAGAAGGTGGTAATGGATGCACGTATTGTTCATTAATTTGTTGTTCCGAATCAATCAGACATGCTTTGTATGTAAAAGAAACATATCCTAACTCTCAAGTTTTTGTTTTATATCGGGACATTCGAGTAGGGACTGATGAAGAACAATTTTACTGGAAAGCCCGGGAAAATGTCAATTATATACGATTTAATGATTATCCTGAAGTTGATATTATTAATGGTAAGATTGAGGTTAAGGTTCATGATATTCTAACTCAGATTCACCTTAATATTAAAGCTGATAAAGCTATTTTATCAACACCACTGAAACCTAATGACAATAAAGTACTTGCAGAATTACTCAAGGTTCCAAGAGACCAGAATGGATTCTTCTTAGAAGCTCATGTGAAACTGCGTCCAATTGATTTCGCCACTGACGGGATATATTTAGCTGGGACGGCTCATGGTCCCAAAGGTATTGCAGATGCCATTTCTCAAGGGAGAGGGGCTGCAGCTCACGCTTTAATAGCGCTAATTGCTGGTGTCGTTGAAAATGAGCCACTAATTTCAGTTGTTAATCCCGCATTATGTATTGCCTGCCAAAAGTGCGAAGAAGTATGTAATTTTGGAGCAATTGGAGTCAATTTTGATAATGATATATTAGTTTCAGAATCTAACCCTCTTTTATGTAAGGGATGTGGTGATTGTGCAGCTGCATGTCCTGGTGGAGCCATTACGATGAGTCATTATTCTGATGACCAAATAACTCCAATGATAACTGAAGCTCTGAAGGGAGAATTTGTGGATGAACGACCTCGAATAATTGCCTTTCTATGTAATTGGTGTAGTTATGCTGGAGCTGATACATGTGGAGTGAGTAGATTCCAGTACCCAACGAATATACGTCCAATAAGAGTTATGTGCTCTGGTAGAATTCCAAAAAGATTCATTTTGCAAGCTTTTTTGGAGGGTGCTGACGGAGTATTTATTGGAGGGTGTCATCTCGGAGATTGCCATTATTTAGAGGGCAATTATGATACTCTCTACAGATATAATGAAATAAATGAAATCCTTCAGAAAGTAGGGATCGATCCTGATCGATTCCGGCTTGAATGGATATCTGCAAGTGAGGGAAAACGTTTCTCTGTGGTTGTAACGGATTTTGTTAATCAGATAAAAGAACTAGGTCCCCTAAGTAAAACTGGCGATAAGCCTAAAAAGGTAAAGGAGGAAGCGTAAATAATGACAGAAGAAGAAATATTTGATGCTGAGAATTTAAATAAGGATTTTCGTTATGAAATTAGTGAAAAGGTCGGCGCAAAATCGCTTTTAAAATGTATTCAATGTGGAGTCTGCTCCTCTGGATGTACAGTGACAGAGTATGTGGATCTACAACCTCACAGAGTTGTGGCTTCTTGCCTCTTAGGATTAAGAGATAAAGTGCTATCAAGTAACGCAATTTGGACGTGCTCACTTTGCCATCGATGCACAGAGAGATGTCCAAAGGGAGTAGATTACTCTTTTATCTTAGCATTATTAAGGAATATTGCTTGTAAAGAAGGAAACTGTCCTGAAGAGTATAGAATCACAATCCAAACAATACATGATAATGGATATGTAGTTCCTTACATTGGAGGATTAGCTAAAAATATTAATAGACGTCGGGAACGATTTGGTTTACCAAAGCTTGTTGCACCCGATTTAAAAGAAATTGATATTATTATGGAAGAAACTGGAATTGGAAATTTAATTCATAAAGCATTAGATGATAAGGAGGAGGATAAATAATGGAGTATGCACTATATTTAGGATGTACTATTCCCTTGAAAATGCCACATTTTGAATTTGCTTTTAGAGAGATCGCTGATATTTTGGGTATGACATTTAAAGAGATGGAAGGAGCAAGCTGTTGTCCAGACCCTGTAGCAACTCAATCCGTAAATATAGATACATGGCTGACAATCGCCGCTAGAAATCTCTGCCTTGCAGAAAGAATGGGGTTAGATATCATGACTATTTGTTCTGGCTGTTTTGAAACCCTAAAAACAACAAAAGTTCTTTTAGAAGAAGATCCCGTGGCAAAAGCTCGAGTTAATGAGGTGTTAAAAAAAATTGGATACGAATACAAGGGAATTTCGAATGTGTTTCATTTTGTTCAGCAATGCTCTCAAGATGAAATGCTAGAGAAGATAAAGAATATTCTAATGAAACCTTTGGATAACATCAGTGTAGCAGTTCATTATGGATGCCATCTTATCAGACCAAGTAAAATATTACGTTTTGATCATCCTGAACGACCAGAATCGATGGATAAGATAATTGTAGCATTAGGAGGTAAGAGCGTAGCATTTGCTGGAAAACTTGAATGCTGTGGATTCTGTGCTAGATTGCAGGAAGAGATTGGATTCAAACTTGTAGAGGATAAGATGACGGAATTGAAAGAGATGGATGAAGATGTAGATGTAATGGTTAGTGTATGTCCCGCTTGCTGTGGGCAATATGACAGGAAAGAACGTCTTCTCTCAAGAAAAACTGGTAAAGAACTTGATATCCCAATTCTATATTTACCTGAATTAATGGCAATAGCTTTCGGTGTTGAGCCAGTTAAATTAGGTCTTAATAATCGAAGTGTTCGGCCAAAAAAACTATTAGAAAAATTAAAAATATAAGAAAAAGAGTTTTTTCAATCCAAAAAAAAATTAAATAAAAAATGGAGAAGTAGAAATTGATTATTACACAACAAAAAGATGTTAATGAAATATGGGCAATGATTAAAGACTACAATAAGATACTCATAACGGGGTGTGATGGATGTTGCCAACCACCTCGATCTATAAATGAAGCTAAATTGCTTGGTCAACTGTTAGAATTAAAAGCTAGGACTGTTGGTAAAGAGTTAAAGTGGAAAGCGATAACAATTTTAAGGCAATGTGACGATAGAATTGCTGCAACTACGGTTAGGCCATTTTTAGAGGATTATGAGGCAGTTGTCTCATTAGCATGTGGTCTCGGTGTAGTTATGATGAATACAGTAGCAGATAAGATCTTAACATATCCTGCCCAGAATAGTATGTTTGGTGGAGTTCAAAATAACGGAGAAAATTCATTCATTCAGTACTGTGAAACCTGTGGAAATTGTCTTCTTGGTGTTACGGGGGGTGTTTGCCCCATTGCTGGATGCGCCAAACATTTGAATAATGGACCTTGTGGTGGAACTGTAGAAGGAAAGTGTGAAGTAGGTGGATACAAGCATCCATGTGCATGGATAGATATTTATAGGAGGTTAAAAAGATTTAACAGACTTGATCTTTTCAAGATCTATAGACCCCCTCGTGATTATCGATCTGCTACAAGTCCTGCTTACATAGCTATAAATAAGGTCTTTACTAATGAGGAAGAAAAGGCAAAGGAGGAGAAAAATTAAAATGACAAAACGACCTGCATATAGTAATTTAATGAAAGAAATCCGGGCTGGAAAATTCGTTATTACTGGAGAACTTGAACCTGAAAAAGATTTCGATTTGAGTGCAGTCCTTCATTCCGCTGAAGAAATGAAGAAAACAGGAAAAATTGTTGCTGCAAATGTTACTGATGGCCCCCAAGGTGATGCATACACATGTTCAATGGTACCTAGTTACTTAGTCCAAGAGAAAGTAGGCTTAGAGTCAGTTTGGCAAATGACTGTGCGAGATAGAAATCGAATTGCCTTATTTGGTGATGTAGTTGGAGCTGCTATCCTTGGTCTTAAAAATATACTCACACTCAGTGGAGATCATAGTGGGCTTGGAGACAATAAGAAAGCACGTCCGGTTTTTGATTTAGATAGCACCCAATTCATTGAATTGGTTTCAAAAATAGTAGATAAAGGCACAGACCTAGAAGGGAAAGAGATTAAAGGTGGACCAATTGAGATGAATATTGGTTGTGCTGCAAATCCAAATGCACGTGGTGAATATCTCGAGCCAGAGATCCTTAAAGTAGGACGTAAAGTTGAAGCTGGAGCAGATTTTATACAAACACAGACTGCTTTTGACATTGATGAGGCGAAGATATTCTTAAAAGAATTAGAAAGATATAATATACCTGTTTTACTTGGCTTATTTCCTTTAAAGAATTATGGTATAGCATGGTATTTCAATGAATATATTCCTGGTGTCAGCGTTCCAAAAGCCTTACTTGAAGCCCTTAAGAAAGCCAAAAAAGATTTTAAAGAAGATAAGAAAAGACGAAATGAAAGGATAGACCAGATTAATCTTGAATTTTTCGAACCATTTATGAAAGAAATCAAGAAAACTACGAAGGCCGCCGGGATACACTGCATGAGTGTTCATTATGAAAGAATCTTCTCAGAGCTACTTAAAGATTTCTAAGAATTAGTGAATTAAACGAAATTTTTTAATTAAATTTGAAATTTTTTAATGTTTTGAATAATTTATACAAGGGAATTATATGAAAAATTTAGATATTAAAGATAAAAGAATACTTGAAATGCTCCTTGAAGATTCAAGAAGGACTTATAAAGATATTGCCGAGGACTCTATAGTAAGTCTATCTGAATCTACCGTAAGAAAAAGAGTTATAAAACTTCAGCAAGAAGGAGTAATAGAAAAATTTACTATTAAAATTTGTCGTGAAGATGAAAGATGTATTATTGCATTCCTCACACTTATTCCAAAAACCCAAGCCGAAACAAAAGCGTTATTAAGAGAAGCGCAAATTCTTCCTCAATGTGAAGAAGTTTACTTTCTTGCTGGAGAATGTGGTGTTTTGATAAAAGTTAATGTACCTGAAATTATTGAATTAGATGCTTTAATTGAATCATTTAAAGCCCGGGCTGATATAAAAAGTGTTGAAAGGGTTTGTGTAGTGCTCAGAACGACAAAAAGTCGTATTTTGTAAATCGTTGACTATACATGTATTATCTTTCCCTTAATAACGACTTTATCCTTTAGTAAATTAGGATTTTTTTTATAGTTTTTTCTAAAAAACTCATGAAAATTATCTCTTAATTCTGTAGTTCGATAAGGCGGTTTTTCCCCTATTGCCATTTGTGCTAGCTCAATTAAATGATAAGATTCAATCTCTCTCTCTCTTGAGGGTTTTCCTATTGATAAATAACTATTAATCGTATTAATAGTTATCTCTCTTAACAACTCACGAGGATTTGACTGTGTAGGGCAAACATTATTACAATAAGCGGGCACACTATGCAGTTTTTAAGAATATCTCCTGGTTCTCTTGTCTCTATCATGTTAAATATGTCATTTATAGCGTTCTCCTCTGTGACCTTTATATACATGCACTCCACAAGGCACGTTCCACACCGTTCACATCTATTTTCTAAAAACATATAAATTTTCTCGCTCTTCTTATTTATTACTAATAGGGCTCTCTTAACTAAATTAACTCTCTACTAATCGTTCCAACTCATCAATTTTGTCAGACAGATATTTTATTCCTTTTTGCCAGAAACTCGAATCATCTAGGTTAATACCTATTTCAGAAAGCATTTCTTCTGGAGTAAGCGAGCGACCTACCGAGAGTAATTTTAGAAACTTTGGGACAAAAACTTCTCTTTGCTCAAGATATTGTTGATATATTGAAATTACTAAAAGGTTAGACATATTATAAGCATAAACATAGAAAGGAACTTGTAAAAAGTGAGATACGATAAACACGTAATTCTGATATTCTTCCTTAATATTTATCATCGAATTCCTAAACATTAATTCCATTTCTTCAACAAAAGTACCTCTGATATCATCCGTGGATGGTAATTTTTTTTCTAACAAATCATATATTCTTTTTTCAAACCTGTAGAAGGCATTTTGTCTATGTGAAGTAGCAAACTTATTCTCGATAAAACCGCATAACAATGAAACTTTTTCTTCTTTAGATAAATCTGTGTTCATTAAATAATCAAAAATTAAGATTTCATTGAATACTGATGCGATTTCAGCGACTACTAAGGAAATATCTATATTAATAAAATTTTGAGTTCTCTGGATATAATACGCGTGAAATGCATGTCCAAGTTCATGAGCTAGTGTTCTTACTGAATCTACATTATTTGTAAAATTAACGAACACGAAAGGGTATTTATTCATTTTGCCATTAGCACAAAAAGCTCCTCTATTCTTTCCTTTACGAGGTGTCACATCTATATGCCCTAATTCATCCATTTTATCTACGATATCACGGAATTCTGGATGAAATTTCTCATCTGCGTTTTTAATTAACTCTAATGCTTCTTCATATGTATATTCCTTTAATACTTGGCCGATTGGTGCATATAAATCAGACATATGCAATTCTTCAAGATTCAGAATCTTTTTCTTTAAGTTATAATATTTCTCCACAATTGGGTAGCTCTCAGTGGTTACTTCTCCCAAAACTTCGACGCTTTTATCACTTACTTCATTCTCAAGATTTCTTGCCGAAATAGGGTTATCATATTTTTTCTCTTTGCTCTCTAAATCCCAATCTTTTAATACGTTATTGAAAATATGGGTAAATATCAACTTATATTTCTCATATTCTTCCATCATTTTTTGTAGGGCTTTAAGGCGAATATTCCTGTCTCCTTGGTACATAAACGAAAATAATTCTGCTTCAGTTAATTTTTTCATTTCACCTTCCACTTCAAAATCAAATATAAAACTGCTCTTTAATTCTCCATATAGTTTATTGAACCCACTTACTCCGGTGATATCTTTCATTAAAATAATTTTTTCTTCTTTTTCAGAAAGTTGATGCATCATCTTTAATCGATTAAATTTAAGTTCATGAGAGTAATTTGTTAATTCTGGAGCTTTCACAAATTCATTAAATCTATCATCTGAAATTGTATTTAATTCTAAATAAAAGAATAAGATAATTCTCTCAATTTTGGTGTTAAACTCATTAATTTTCGCATAAAAGGATTTTATATCATCATCAAGAGAATTTATTCTATAAATTAGTGTAGAATAGAGTTCTAAGTAAAATAGCTTCTCTTTGATTGATTCATAAGCTTTAAACCATTCTACTAGTTGGGTAGGAGTGAGGGAATGATCAATTAGCTTACCTTTTACTTTTCTATTAAACTCATCAGCTTCTTTTTCGATTAGCTGAATATCATCTTCAATTTTGGAATCGTTAATACTAGAATAAAAATCACTTAAATCCCATTTAATGACTTCTTCTTTCATATTACATTGAAACAATAAACATAATTTGAACTTTACTTAAAAACAAAGTACAATTCGTGCTTTCCCTTAAAAACACAAAACTCTCTCCCTTGAATTAATTCCCTAAAAAAATTACTGAAATCCTTAATTTACAACAGATATTAGTTTATTTTTATAATATTTCTCTAAAGTTAAACCTAAAATATCCTCGAAACAATCTAAGATACCTTCTCCAAGAAGAGCACTAGTATAACGTGACTCAATATTTTTATATTCTTTAAAATTAATTTCTCTTAAAAATTCTTCCGGATTCAACTTTTCTTGTAAATCTTGTTTATTAAAAGCAATAATAATAGGGATATACTCAATACTTTCTCTAAAATATGATATAAGCTCATTCCAAGATGCTAAATTTCGGTCATACACTTCTCTTTGAGAATCTAGTACTAAAATTACACCATCAACTGCTCGTAATGTAATCGGTCTGGTAATAAAATAGAAGTCCTGTCCTGTAGTTGTATAGATATGTATTTTAAGTTTCCATTCTTGATTTTGAAAAGTAACAGTCCCATAGTCAAAAAATAACGTTCGACTGACTGTACTCTCAATGCTATGTATTTTATCACCTCTACCAAGTTGAGTAAACAAAGCTTTAATTGAAGTTGTTTTCCCCGAAAAAGCGGGACCAAAATAGACAATCTTTATGCTTATAGTTTTATCGCAGTGATCAATAATCATAATCATAAATTTAAACCTAGACTTTTAAAATCCAATCTTTTATTAAAATTAATTAATGTACTGGATTCAAAAATAGATGGTAATCATAAATCGTATCCTTAATTAAAACAAAATCCAATTTACTTGATAAGTATTTTAGTAAACACTCTCAGTGTATCCTACAAATCCAGCAACCAATACTAAAACTCCACCAACTAAGCTACTGTAGACAATTATTGCAATTCCTAAAACTACACATACCATCCAATTAAGTGGAATGGGTTTTTCAGGTCTTATTACACTTATTAATATAATAACTGCTAAGGCAATACTAATCACTAATGAAACAACATTTATATCTTCAGGTCTCCTTTGATCTAGTCCTAAGAAAGCCTCAATTAAGGTAAATAATCCTCCAAGTGCAGCTAAAAACCTCATAGTAACTTCATTTCTCATAAGCAGATCTCATTTAGTTTATATTTTCTTGTGCTATACTCAATAATAATTGTCTTTAAAAATTTCATATATAACATCATATTGATGTAAATTATTTTCCAGAAGCTTTGAAACTCTGATTTAGATAATCTTTTATGCCCTAACGAGTCAATTATTACTGGAATAGGTTTTAGTATTTTATTGTATTCAATTTCTAAGATATATATTTTTTTAATCTGGTTTTTTGAAAGCAAACCACCTGTAAGATTTTGAAGTAATTTAAAATCTCTTATAATATTATGAGATAGGAATATTATTCCTTCATTTTTTCCTTTTATTTTTTCAAACTTCTTAAATATTGGTTTACAGAGTTCACATAAATCGACATAACAATCAGGGTTCATGGGATCGAATAATTTTACCATTGCATTACAAACGGGACAAGTGCAAAATAAACTATCTTTTGAGTACCCAGAGAGATGGAAAAAATTTATTTTTGTATCCTTAGAGATTTTCTGCGTAAAATTTTCTTTCCATATACCTTGACCGAATATTAAAAGACCGAAATGATCATAGGGGACTTTCTTCATGATAAAAAAATAAGTTTAATAATTTCTTATTAAAAGTTTAATTTGATGTTATTTTTTATAAATGAAAGCATTTAAATATACCTACGAAATGAAGTAGTTTTACTTGTCTTCTTATGGTATGTTATTCTATAAATAAATTAAGTAGCCTTCATTTTTAAAACTAAGAATTGACCTTTAATTTTACATTAAAATGACAATCTATGAAGAAGCACTAAAAGGGAATATAACGAACGAAATGAATGAAGTTGCTAATGAAGAAAATAAAGATGTTAGCAAAATAATGAAAGGCATTTCAAATGGCCAATTAGTTATAATGAAAAGCTTAAATTCTAAACCTTTAGGCATTGGGGGTTCTTTAAGAACCAAGATTAATGTAAATCTTGGCACCTCATCTTCTATATTCAACATTGATGATGAAATTAATAAAGTAAGAATTGCTCAAAAATATGGTGCCGATACAATTTCTGACCTTTCTATGGGAGGAAATATAGACAAAATAAGGAAAGAAATTATTAAAAATTCAAAACTACCTATTACTACTGTTCCTATTTATCAAGCTGTGGAGCAGACTGATTCTCTTGTAAATGTTTCTGAAGATGTAATCTTTAATGTAATTGAAAAACAATTAAAGGATGGAGTAAGCTCAATAGTTATACATGCTGCTTTCACTCTTGAAAATTTAAGAAAAATGAAAGATAAACGAATTATGGGGATTATCTCCAAAGGGGGTAGCTTTACTGCTTCGATTATGAGTGAAAACTCAAGGGAGAATCCCTTCTTAAAAAATTTTGATAATATTCTTGAAATGGTCAAAGAAAGAGATATTGTACTTAATTTGGGTAATGCAATGAGAAGTGGATGCATACATGATAAAATTGACGAATTCCAGCTCGATGAAATTTTATTAAATTCTAAACTTGCCCAAAAAGCTAATAAAAAAGGTATCCAAGTTATTCTGGAGAGTTTGGGGGGGCATGTAAATGCAAAGGATTTAATTGAATGGATTAAAATACATAAGACATTGACTAGTAATAGACCTTTATTTGTTTCAGGACCCCTTCCAGTTGACATCGCAGTAGGTTATGATCACATCGCAGCAGCTATAGGAGGAGCTTTCGCATCTGGTTTTGGAGCAGATTATTTATGTGCTATTACTCCCGCAGAACATCTTGGGCTCCCTACCGCAAGAGATATTAAAAAAGGCTTGATTGCTTGTAAAATTGCTGCACATGTAGGTGATTCCTTAAAATTTGGATTAAATCACCTTTTTGATAACGATCTTGAACTCTCGAAAAACAGATCTCTTAAAAATTGGAAGAGGCAATTTGAATTAAGTTTAGATGCTGAGACTCTCCAAAAAAATTATTCGAACCTAAAATCAGAGTGCTCCATGTGTGGAAAATATTGCGCAATATCCATTTCAAAAAATATATTTCGGACGAAATATCAAGGTAGAACTAGTTAAGCTTTTCTTCAATTGCCACCAGTTAATAAAAAATTTATATAGTTTTAGGTGAATATTTTATCTATCTTAAGATGTGGTGGAGTTATTGAATAACAGTAATATGAGCGAAAATGAGAATATCTTTGATTTGATTGATAAAATAGAAGAACGAACTAGCATGTGGATTCCTGATAAATCAATTGAGTCATTATCAAATTTGTTATTTGGGTATTTAACGTGTTTAAAAATACATGACATAATCGAGAAAAATGTTCCTGATTTCAATTATTTTAGTGATTGGCTTAAACAAGAATTTGATTGGAATCTAGTATATGGTTGGGCATACGCCATTAAGAATAATTGTACAGATTCAGAAGATCCTCTTACAAGATTTTTTAGTCTTAGCAAAGTTTTTCTTCAATCGAGGTAATAGAATATAAAAGGAATAGAAACTAATTTACTTTCAAATTATTCCTCGAACCAAAATAAAATTTTAATTTTATAACACTAGATGTTTAGTGTTACAAAAAGTTTAAGAATATACGCTGGATTTTCATTTAGATAAATTAAAGTAATAGTATCACTCCTAAAGATTATAATGATTGAAGAAGCCCGTATTAAAAAAAACCTTAAACAATTTACTTTTCCCCGATTATCTGGTACAGATTATGAAATTAAGGCTTATAAAAAATTAACCAAAGAAGTAGAGAATTTGAATTTGAAATATAAAGTCCAATTTTTTACGTTTAGTTCATTTTATTCGAGGATATATCCGAAAATCGGATTTTCATCTGTTTCAATAATTTTATTTTTATTTTACTTGAACATACATATGTCTATGTCAATTATTTTGATTCTTATTTTATTTACGATATTGATTATTTCTATCATATTGACGAGAAAACCCGAAAAAATTCAATTCATTACAAAGATGGATTCGCAGAACGTATTAGTAAAGATTAAATCTTTATCAAAAGAAAAGAAGAATTACGACAGGATTGCTTTATTTATAAGTCATTTGGATTCAAAGGGACAAAGATTCACAATTAAAATCCGGATAAGAATATTTAAACTTTGGATCACCTCCTCAATAAGTCTAACTGCTACAATAATCTCTAAAAACTCAATTTTAAGAGGATTTGAATTAATATTTTATATTATTGGTCTGTTTCCTTTAATTTTTAATTTATTATCAACAATAATGATGCTTCTTAACACTACTGATAACAGTTCTGATGGTGCAGTTGATAACGCTTCAGGTATCGCGTGTAATTTAGAACTGTTAAATCATTATAGTATCCCAGAAAACAGATTAATTAATTATAATATATGGTTTCTTTTTACTGGAGCTGAAGAATGCGGAACAATGGGTATTAGATATTTTTATAATAATTTGATTGATTTAGATCCCAATAAATCGATAATTTTTAATTTTGAGTCAATTGCAAATCATATGTATCTATTTCCAGGAGGAAATGAAGGAGAACATGCCAAAGATGTAGATTATTTAATTTTGAACAACCAGAGGAATCTTACGATCCCGCATTTTAATACTAAAAGAGTTTTTGGTACTCATTCCGATGGAGGTTTTTTAGGCGACCGAGGCTTCCAAGGATACGGAATAGGTGAAGTGGAAGCATACGCTTATATGCATACTCCTAATGATACAATTGATAAGATTGATACACAATTATTAGAAAAACTATGTTTAGTACTCACAGATGCTTTAAAAGATCACGATTCCAATTTTTTTAAATAGTTTAAAATTATCATCTCATCTGAAAGAGTAGTTAATATCTAATAGGTCAATCTAAATGTTTTTCATATAAAAAAAAAGATCCAATAGACACCAATTAATATTATAAAAGAAAGAAAGATCGGTTTTCCTAAGATTTTTACAATATATGAGGATGTGAAATTGATTATTCTAAATGGTGAATTACTTTAACTGAAAGAAAAAGCTTTTAATGATTAAACATCAAATCAAAAATAAATCAAATTTTTATTAGGAGGAATTTATATGCCTTATTTTGAGAATAATGGAATAAAAATTAATTATGAAATTGAAGGAGATGGTCCAGATTTGTTAATGATTCATGGATTCGCTTCAAGCATAAAAAGTAATTGGGGTCAAACACAATGGATTGAAACTTTAAAAAAAGAGAACCGATTAATTTTGATGGATTGTCGTGGACATGGAGAAAGTGATAAACCAAAAAATCCTGATCAATACGGACCTCATATGGTCAAAGATATCATCAAACTCTTGGATCACCTATCAATAAAGAAAACTAATTTCTTTGGATATTCAATGGGTTCTCGATTGACATTACATGTTTTGTTACAACAGCCTCTATTAGTCAAATCTGCGATTTTAGGAGGATTTGTTATGTCCTTACCAAGTGAACAGCGAACAGAAGCTGCGAAACAACAAGAAATGGCAACAGCTGCGGCATTGAGAGCAGATGATATTGATAGCATTAAAAATCCTATTTCTAAAGGATTCCGATTATTTGCTGAATCTCAAGGTGGCGATCTAGAAGCTCTAGCAGCAGTGAAAGAGGGTTTTTATGCTAGAACCGATAAATTGCCCGCCACTTCGAAAGAAATGAGAATTGCATTAAAAAAAATCTCAGTACCTGTATTGACTGTTGTTGGAACAGATGATTTTATTCCTGGAGATAAAACATTAATCGCACAATTAGTACCAAATGCTTGTCATTTTCAAATTCAAGGAAAAGATCACTTAACTGTAGTCCCAGACCGTAAATTTCATATGGTTGTGAGAGCATTCTTGAATCATGTAAATAATAGGTAAACTATTAAGGTAAAATTAGGAAGTTTTTTGGTGTGGAAGAATTTAAGTTTTATATTTGTATCCTTTTCACACTTCTATCATAAAATTTTGAGCTCGCTTTAGCCTAGCCAATAAATTCGAGCATTATTTTTTTTAGTTTCTTAGATATTTTTCCTTTTTTTTGTTCGTGATAATTATACCAAACAACAAGAGCTTCACCCTCGGCTACTTCTCTATTTAATTTTTTGCTTACAATAGAATGTGTCATTTTCACTTTCGATTCTTCTATATTTGTAATCTTGACACCAACATAAATAGTATCAGGATAGGTTACTGGGGCTTTAAAATTACAATGGGTATATACCAGTATTGGAGCATCACCAATTACATCCATCTCTTCATAAACTTTTAATTTATGGAATAATGCAATCCGAGAACTCTCAAAATACCTAAAATATACGGTATTATTAACATGGCCTCTTGCATCCATATCTCCCCATCGAACGGGTATCTCTTCTACGATATTAAATCCTTGCAATTTTTCATTCATATTCTATCTTCTTTTTTTTGTACTTAAAATGATTAAGTCTTAAAGGTAATACAGATAAAAAAAAGATATTTAAACATGAAGAGTTTTAAATTACTATTTAATTTGATTTGTAAACAATAGTTTTATTAAGTGTGAAAAAGAATGAATATTATTGATATATCAGGGACTCCCAGGAGCAATGGGAATAGTAAAATCCTATTAAGACATTAAGACTTGCTTTAAAATTCCTAAATTCCTTAATGATCCCAATATTGACAAACTTTGAGAAAAAATAAAGAAAGAAAGATTTAGAAACAATCCTAATCATATTTTAAGTGAATAAAATTCTAAATTTATGAGTAAAAAATAGAATAAAGGTGGATTTAAAAATTCCTGATGAGGTTGTTTTATTTAGAGAAAGTCAATTATTAGAATCTGAAGTTAAAATTGTTGAAGAAATTGAAGCTGAAGTAGGTTTGAAATCTACTTCTAGACCTGACCCATTCGATATGTTCGTCCCTTTACAATTTATTGCAGAAGATCATCGAGTTAAGCATATAACATTGCATAAATATCCTTTTTCTACATTCCCAGAAGCAATTACAAAACTTAAATCCATCGAAACGATAAACTTTAGCTCTACAGAATTAGAAAGTCTCCCTGAATCAATAGGTAATTTGGTTAATCTTAAAATGTTAGCAGTAGATAACGGAAAACTCACGAATCTCCCTAAATCATTAAAAAACTTAAAAACACTCCAAACTTTAATGCTTCAAGATAATAAATTCTCTCATCTTCCAGAAGTAGTAACAGAATTAGAAGCACTAGAAAGTTTATACATGTCATCGAATCAATTAACTTCACTACCAGATACATTGGGAAAATTAAAATCTCTCAAAGAATTAAATTTGAGTTGGAATAAAATTGCAAGCCTTCCTAACTCGATTGGTGATCTTTCTTCACTTGAGAGTATTATCTTGTCTAAAAACCAGTTATCTGAGCTACCCGAATCTATAGGTAAACTTTCTTCGCTAAAAGAAATATGGCTTCATGAGAATAATTTAGAATCTCTACCCGAGTCATTTTTAAAATTGGACGCCCTCAAAAATTTGCAGATAGATGGAAATCCAATACATAACAATCCGAGTTTAAAAGTAGAGCGAATTTTAAAAGAGTTAAGAAATAGAGGAGTTATAATTGATTGAAAAAAAGTTAAAAAATAAGTTGTAATAGTACAATATAAATCTTAAATCCATACATTTAAATTATTTATATGTTCTTACATCCTGGAGCTATAAATCTAATTACTTTAAGAACAAGGGTTGAATCCCAAGTTTGACAAATTAGATCCATGATAATATTAACATAGAATTTCTAAATTATTTCAATATCCTTGCAGCATCAATTCTCTGCTAACTCCTGGCCATCCGAGTCTATGCTCTCCAAAATCTTAAATAACTCCTCGGGGTTTATCGAGAAACTTTATGAGGAAATTTTAAGATAATTGGGCTCTAAATTATCATTCATTTTAAACTTTATAACTCAAATTTCAACCTCCTATTTTTAGCCATGAAATAAGATGTAGATTTACAACCTAATATTTTATAAATTTTTTAATAGAGAATTAAGCATTTAAGCGTGCTTTTTTTTGAAAACCCAGAATTTCAAAGATTTTTTTTTCAAGCTGAAACTTTTTTTGGAATATTTAGTAAAATATTGAAACTATTATCAATAGCGTGGTTTAAAATAATGAATAAATGATAAATTTATATAGTAATGTTGCAAATTCATTTTTAGGTAAAGATATTTAATATAAATTGAAAATAAAGAGATGATAATATATGGTTGAATCAATGTTATCTGAAGTGAAACATGAGGAAAAACTCTCTATTCCTGAATTTGAAGTGGAAGGTAAAGAAAATATTGATCAGTATTTTAAACTAATGTTAGCAGGTACACCTCACTTAAAATTTTCTATTGTAAATAAAAAAGGAAAAGAATTATATTCAAATTTCTTGAATGTCGAAATGGGATAGATATACAGGAAATGAATACTTACTAACATCGGATATGAATTATCCTCTTAATTTATAAATTCCCAAATTTTTTTTAAGTTCTCACTTAAATAATAAGTAGTTTTTTTCTTTAAATTAGGTAATTCTATATATTTACTATTCCAGATCAAAAGTGATTGATATAGTCTATTGTATTTGGAAAAATACAGGATAGAAGAGAGATATAAAGAAAGTTTAAACTGGTAGTTCTCACAAATTTGAAAAATAAGAATAAGTGGAAAAAAATTTTATAATAAAGCTTTTATTTTCTCGGCTAACTCCTGAGCGTCCGAGTCTGCGCTCTCCAAAATCTTGAATAATTCTTCGGGAGCGACTTTAAGGGAGGCTTCCAATAACTTCTGTAATCCAATCACCGTATTTATACGGTCATTCTTCTGTAAATGGAAAATTACTATCCCTAATTGATTTTTTAATAGTTTACTGTCGGTGGCCATGATAGCCCTAAGGAGCGCGGGACATACTTCATCCAACATTTCATGACTTACCCGTCTCGCTAACTCATAAATTTTGGATCTTTGGACCTCGCTTAGCCTTGCCTCTTTTTCCTCAACATCATGTATTTGTTCCATTTTTCGTACCATCCTTTTTATATGATATGATTTTTTAATTTGTTTTTTCTATTTTTTTTACCTAATTATCATAATTATATTCGCATATTTAAATGTTTTCGGTCGTGAAAAGGCAACAAAATTCCGTTTTCAGTCATAATTCCTTTTTTGAAACTTTTTTTGCCTTGATCATGACTGAAAAAGGAATACATATTAAGATTGGACTTTTTCATCAAAATTTCATAAATTATACTTTTTTTGCTCAGTAACTTATGACTGTAATCGGCATAAAGAGTCGTGGATCTGTCAATAAAGGGTGGGAAATGTCACCCGTTCGGAATGAATGTACCAAAAAATGATCAAGAATAAAATTTCGTCACCCGGTGACGATCGAAAAAGGCAATAATGACTAAACCAATTTGTTAAAACCTCAAGATTTTCCGAAATGCTACTTTTCAATTTCGATCGCTTTTCTTTTTGAAAAAGAAAGCTTTGTTTGATGATGATAATTAATATTCGTATTATCGCAACATAATGATCGAAAATGTCAACACTTTTATATGTTTCTTTATTATCATAATATGAAGAACCATAAAGAAAAGTGAGGAAAAAAAAATGTCAACCAAAATTGAAGAGGAACGGATGGAAGGATTGGATAATAAAATGGACTCTTATAAAGAGATTCGGGAAGCCTTAGCTGGAGTTTCTGAAATTCTGAGTATTAATTTCTCAAAAAAGGATTTTTATTATTTAGCGGCTATGGATAACTTACAAGCCGTACATGACAATATTTTAGACATTTTAGAAAAAGTAAATCCTCGTGAATTCAGGAAGCGTCTCAGAAATTTGGAATTTGATGAGGCGGAAATTGAGAAGAATTTTCCCTTTTAGTACTTACAATTATTATTTTTCATTTTAAAGCAAATTTACCAAAACACTTATTACGTAGTTTTATAGGTTGATAAAATGATTGGTTTAGCAAAAAACAATTCCGAGATGGAGCATTCAAGTTGTGCCCCTATTTTCACGGTGGCGAAAATAGATTCCCTTTTTAAGCGGATGATGGAGACTATAGACGGGGAATTAGGCACTGATAAGGAGAAAATCTCTCACTGGGAGGAAAAGATAAGGAAACGTTTTAATCTTTAACATTTTAATTTTTCTTATGTCTGTTTTTTTGCAAAACTTATTAATTTCAATATTTTGCTTTTTAAAGTATTACATTTCGTAATTGAAAACAATAAATATTGTGATTAATATCAATACTTAAGATAAGATATTTTTTTAAAATACAAGTGTGAAAGTAATTGACTATAATTACGACAAAGAAACCTTTTGAGGAAGTATTAAATGCGATAAAAAATACGAATAAAATTGGTATAGTGTCATGTGGTTCTTGTGCTGCGATGTGTCAGACAGGCGGTACAGAAGGGGCAAATGAAATGGCAGAAAAGCTTGAAAAGGAAGGATTTGAAGTTATATTAATCATGATTCCTGATGAGGTTTGTGATAATCGAGTAATGATGAAGGAGTTTCGGAAAACAGACGAGGAGTTGAGGGATGTTGATGCCATATTAAGTCTTAGTTGTGGGCTTGGAGTCGCGAGTATTACCCAAGTTCTTGCCAGAAAATATTCTCATATTCCTGTTTTTATAAGCAACAACACAGAGTTCATGGGAATGACAGAGAGAATCGGTAGATTTTACATGAGATGTCGTGGTTGTGGTGATTGTCTATTAAACGAAACTGGTGGAATTTGTCCTTTAACTACATGTGCGAAAGCACTCATGAATGGCCCCTGTGGAGGAATGGTCAGGGGTATGTGCGAAGTAGGGAACTATGAAAAGGATTGTGGGTGGGTATTAATTTTCAATCGACTGAAGGAATTAGGGAGATTAGACTTATTTACTAAATTACGAGACCCTGTAAACTGGAGTGAGTCGGGACATCAACGTGAAGTAGTGTGGAGGTAAACCGGAATGGTAGAAAAAAAAATCTACTCGAAATTAGGTGAGAAACTTGCTAAGGGCGAATTTATATTAACTGGTGAATTAGAGCCCGAAAAAACCTGTGACCTATCCCATACTATTCAGGAAGCCGAGGAAATGGCTCCATACATAGTAGCGGCTAATGTAACTGACAGTCCTTTATCAATCGTCACAATTAACTCGATGGCAGCTTCCCATATTATTCAGCGTGAAACGGGCTTGGAATGTGTATGGCAGTTAACCGTTAGAGATGCCAATAAAATTGGTCTTGCAGGCCAAATTATGGGAGCTGAAGCATTAGGGCTAAGTAATGTTCTTTCGCTTACCGGTGATCATACAGCGTTAGGTGACTGTCCTGAAACAAAACCAGTTTTTGATCTTGATTCTGCAACACTTATTAAACTTGTACGAGAGATGGTAGATAGCGGTTCTATTAACGGGCATGAAATAGAAAAACCACCAAGATTTCACGTAGGGGGAGCTGCTAATCCAAATGCTGATCCTATGGAAGCAGAGATATTAAAAATTGGGAGAAAAGCTGAGGCAGGAGCCGAATTTTTACAAACTCAAGTAGTTTATGATGTAGACATGACGGCTGAGTTTTTACGAGAAATTAAAAAATATAACGTACCGATTCTTCTCGGTATTTTTCCCATGAAAAGCTATGGTATAGCAAAAGGTTTTGATATGTTTGTACCTGGTGTTGATGTTCCAAAAGAAATTCTTGAAAGATGGAAGCGGGTGAAAACTGATGTTTCTGATAAAAAAGAGCAAAAAGAAATCTATGACCAATTAAATTATGAGTTTTTCAAGCCATTTATTACCGAGCTTAAATCTAAAGGTTTATTGGCTGGCGTACACTGCATGGCGGTTCATTATACACGTATTTTTCCCAAGTTAATTGATGTAATTAAAGCGTAATTAAAATAAAACCCAAAT
>CAZRBD010000008.1:24485-48662 GCA_964598265.1 uncultured archaeon | reverse complement strand
TTTCATCAAAGATATCAAAAGCAGACCTTTCTGATTTTCCTAAAATCTTATCAGCGACGTTTCCATCAATATTTATTGTGTGAGTTGGTATTCTATCAGGTTCTTCAAGGTTTAATGCGGTCCATATACGATCAAAACAATTCATGATTAATTCTTTGTGGATGTGCTAAAATTAAAAGATTAAGAATTTTGAATCTACTGAATCTAAGAAAAAAACATAAATGAATAATATATTTTAACCTTTAAATTTTAAAATTTTGATAATTTCCTTCCTCTTAATTTTCTTTTAATCTTATCTATCTCTATTTTTATTTGTTTATTTGTAAATTATTTCAACCAAAGACTTTATAACGAAAAAAAACAATATTAAAAATTAGACAAAATTATTTTGCAAATGTGTTTATTATTCTCAGAACACTATTTGTGTAATGTCTCATAACAGAATCAAGGGGTCATTAAAATTAAGAGTAGAAAAATTCTGATAAGTATAATTTTATTATGTTTGGGAGTGTATAGCTTTTCATTTCCTTATAAAATTTTTGACGTTAAGAATTCCGATAATAATTTAGGATGAAAGATGAATTATTTCCCATAATAAAGGATGATCCTGAAGAATTTATTATTACCCCTAAAACTGCCTCTGCCTTAACCCCTAAAGAAGCATACGCAATTGTAATTGGAGTGGCTGACTACCCAGGGGCTGATAATGATTTAAGTTACACCGATGATGATGCTAATGATGTGTATAGTATGCTTGTTAATGATTATAATTTCAAACCTAGTAATATAATCCGACTAATAGATTCTTCTGCTACCAAAGGTGCAATATCTGCTGCATTAGATCAGATGGCTTCAGTTATCACAGCAAACGATATATTTTTTTTCTATTATTCTGGTCATGGGGGAGCTAATGTAGTAAATGGTGGAACTTACAGCTATTCAATTGACTCTCCACACGATTATCCAAATAATTATGACAATTATTGGAGCATATACCATCCGAATGCTGCCTATATGAGAGTTCATTTTAGTGTAATTGATGTAGAATCTAATTATGATTATGTATACGTGGGAGATTCAGATTTAATTTCTGATTGGTATTATGATGAATTTACGGGATATAGCACTAACCTTTGGTCATCCTGGATTCCTCTTCTTTATGATAACAGTTTGGTTGTTAGATTCATTTCAGATTATATTTATACGTACTGGGGATTTAGAGTAGATAAGTATGAAGTTGAAACATATGATGGCACACATTATCTGGTGCCCTATGATTCTATACCAAATACTCCAAGTAATTACTATATAGACACTCTTTTAGACTCTAAATTAGATAATATTGCTGCTGGTGCTGAGAAATATGTAGTTTTAGATGCCTGTAATACTGGAGGAATGATACCAGAAGTTCAAGAAATAGGGAGATATATTATGACTGCTAGTTTGGGTGATCAACTTAGCTTAGAATCTTCTGCTTTACAGCATGGTGTATTTACTAATTATTTTCTTAGATCATATGATTATGCTCCTGACTCAAATGGAGATGGAGTTATTTCAATGGAAGAAAGCTACTCCTACACGTATTCAAACACGGTTTCTTATTCATCATCTGTAGGATATACCCATCACCCGCAAGAATATGATGGAATAAGTGGTGAAGCCGTCTTATATCCTTCTCTAGGTTCCCTTTCTCTAATTCCTACTGGAAATACCTTATCATACTCCTTTGATCTTTATGGAGCCGGATTCATCGAGGAATTGTTTCTTGTTGTAGCTAATGTTTCTGAAAACTTAAGTTCTAAAATTGAAGACTTAACACTGAGTTCACCTACTGCTACTGGCTTTGGATCCTATTCAGGTACAATTCAGTTAGATAGCGGTTTAGATATTGATAGTTATGGATTTTTTGCTAAAATCCGCGGAAATAGAGTTATATACCTTAATCAATCCGTTTCACAGGATTCGGATGGTGATTTACTTGAGGATATCTTTGAAATATTAATTGGGTTAGATCCATCACAAAACGATACTGATTCGGATGGGTTAGACGATTATTTTGAATATTATGGAGATACAGATCCCTTATTATATGACACAGATAGTGATGGATTGTCTGATGGGTTAGAAATATTGATCTATTTTACTAACGGAACAAATCCAGACACAGATGGGGATCGATTGTCCGATGGAGAAGAAGTTTTATTATATTTTACAAATCCTCTAAGTGTAGATACAGAAGGTGATGGAATAGATGACTATTATGAGGTATTAAATGAGTTAGACCCTCTATTAGATGATGCTAATTTAGACAAAGATAGTGACGGATTGATTAATTTATTAGAGTTCCAATATGGTACATCTTCGTTACTGGCTGATTCTGATGGAGATTTTATGGGTGATTATTATGAATATATTTGTGGGTTAAATTCACAAATTGATGATGCTAATTTAGATTTGGATAATGATGGACTTGAAAACCTATTAGAGTTTTTATTAGGTTCCTTAGCAAATGATGTAGATTCTGATAATGATAATATCCCTGATGGTTGGGAATATGATCATAATTTAAATCTAATATTAGATGATGCTAGTTTAGATCCTGATTTAGATGATTTAAATAACTACCAAGAGTTTATTCTTCAATTAAATCCTCAAAACCCTGATACTGATAATGATGGATTAACAGATGGGGATGAAGTATTAATTCATCTAACAGATCCATTGAATAAAGACACTGATGGGGATGGATTTTCTGATGGGCTTGAAGTGTTATGGTATTCGGACCCGCTAAATTCAAAAATTACGATATTCACTCAAATCTTTACTATTTCCGGCTTAATTTTGTTAGGAGGCTCTGGTTATAACATAGTACGCACTAAAGTTATAAAAAATAAACACCTCAGTCAAGAAGATAAGTTCAAGAAATTTAAGATTGATAAAAAAGTAAAGATTTTTAATAGTCTTACGGTTGAGAAGACGGTTAAACCAAAACCGAAGCCAATAGTAAAAAGACCAATTTATCAACAACCTCAATTACCACGTTATCCAAGCACTCAACCTATTTTTAATCGCCAGCCTATTGATATTACCAGGATAAAAGATATAATTCAATACGCAGTCCCACCACCTAAGTCTAGAAACAGCGTGGAAGGAAGAAGAGGAACTTTAGCAGCCAATATAGGATTTAAGTTACTAAACCAAGGTAAATATACTGAATCACTTGAATATATGGTGAATGCGCTAATGTTGGGTGTTCCAGAACCGATGAACACTAGAATAAAGAATATTATTTTAGATGCTATTAACCGAATTTCTAATCTACCGTCATCAAATTCTTTTGGGACTTCAAATTACAGTAGTAATTTGCCAAATATGAAAAAATGTCCTAGGTGTGGAACACAAAATCAATTGACTTATAAATTTTGTTTGGACTGCGGGGGAATATTATGAAAAGCATGAAAAATTCAAAAATCCTGAATAAAAATTTTGTAGAACTTAAGAATATTGAAGAAATTTATTTTCCAAGCGTTTGTATAATATGTGGTACAGAAACTGAGAATCGAGTCAAAAAAAATAAATATGGATCATATATAGGTACTAGAGATACAAAGAAGGATTATTTTTTTAATATTCCAGTATGTGAAGATTGTAATTCAAAAGTAAATTTAAAAACAGGTTTTGCAAATAAGAGCGGTAAATTATTACTTTTCAGTTCCTTCCTTGGAATTATTCTTTCAATTCTATTCTATTATATTTTTTACTCCGTAATTTTTAGCATTAGTATTCTGAGTATACTCATTTTGTTTGCATATCTCAATTATCAAAAAAAAATTAAAACTAAAATCAACTTAAACAATTATTTTCAAGTTAGTCTTAAAAGTTATGACTCGGTTGAATTGACTTTTACGAACAAAAACTATGCAGAATTTGTAGATAAGATTAATTTAGAGAAAACTAAAGAAAAAGAACAACTAATAGAAGAAGAGAAGCGTAAGGAAGCAGAAGAACTGAAAAAAGAGAGAGAAGTAGAAAACGCAAAAGAAGATGTTCAAGTCGAGGGAGATATTTCACCCCCCCCCAAAAGTATAGATGATAATAAAGATATTGATGTTAAAAAAAATAATGATATTAAGGAATTGAACAAGGATAAAGTCATTGAAGATTACATATGTCCAACATGTGGAAATAAATCTGATTCAAAAATGAAAATATGTGATAATTGCGGTAGAGTATTGAATTAAATTAAGAATTAATGGAAAATAAATATAATGTATGTTGGATAAAATTATCATGACTCTCAAAAGAAGAAAAGTAGCAATTTTAATATTAGGAATAATTTTCTTTCAGATTTTAATTAATAGTCAATTAAATTTTTTTGATAAACCTAACCAAATTAAACCTGTTAATGAGGATAATTATAAAATAAAACTTAAGAGTTCTAGCATTCTCATCTTTGAAGATGATTTTGAGTCATACCCCGTTAATACATTTCCAACGGGTTATACACTGACATACAATGGTGCCGGAAACAGTTATCAAAAAATTACAGATACACAAGCGGTAAGTGGCTCACAATCCTTCACATTAAAAGGTAGAGATAACTGGATGGCAACAGCTGATAAAACCATCTCCTATACTTCTAATATTTTAACATTGGAAGCTTACTTAATGAGTGAAACACCAACAGGAATAGTAGAGGGAGGGCAGGATAATTCCAATATGAAACTAACATTTGCGAATCCGAATCTTGGTTCATGGGGGAGACATTACGCTTCTTTAGTGTTGAATAATGATGGAAGAATTTTATTAGCAAGCGTTTCCCCTTACATAGATCTAGGAGCCTACACACCTTTTACATGGTATCATTTAAAAATGGTGGTCAATATATCAGGTTGGTCTGTGAAAGTTTACTTAGATAGTACTTATATGGGGGAATCTTCAATTCTTAATGATCCATCTGAGATTACCCATGTTAGGATTATAAGCGCACATCAAGGAGTCACCGGATATATTGATGATATAATATTTAGTGAAGATTCATCATCAAGTGAAGTCTTTAATATAACAATAAACACTCCAGAAAATAAGACGTACACAGAACCAATGAGTGGATATTATCCTGCAACTTATGGATTTGAAAATGGTAATTTAGGAGATGATCCTGCTAAGTGGGCTATAGATGAGGCTGCAGGAACTATACAGATAATTTCTGAATTAGATGGACACAAAAATATTGTAGAATTTTACGATAATAGCGGTACAAATGATGTTTCGATAAATAATAATTTTATCGCTCAGGTTGATGGAACAATCGAATTATGGGTTAGGATATCTGATACAACTGATAGTATTGTTTTTGAGTTAAGCGATATAGATGGTGGGACTGTGGCTTTTCAAGCTCAGATTAGATATGATATTATACGGGCAATCGATGCCGGTAATGGTTGGCAGACGCTTGTAGCTCCTGCATTAGATAATAAGTGGTATCATATCAGATGGGACTTTAATTGTACAAATGGCACCTTTGATATCTATATAGATGGCGAGCTAAAAGGAAGCGACTATGCTATTGTAAATGGTATTGCGAGTATAAGTCATATTAATATTAGAACTTCAAATACTCCTACTAACTATTATACATATCTGGACGCAATTGGATATTCATGGGATCCAAGTTATGATGTTCTTGATAATTATAATGAGGGGTTATTACTTAGCTTCAATAACAATACTTATTTAGATTGGATAGGATACTCCTTGAATGACCAAATTAATAAAACAATTCTTGGAAATACCACAATTCTAATGCCAAACGAAGGAATCCATAATATTCGAGTTTTTGGTAATGATTCATTGGGAACGATATACAAGTCTGATTTAAGATATTTTACAGTTGATTTTACTCCAGAACCTAGCAATGGATGGTTGTATTATCGTGAACTTAACATAAATCCTGCTACTCCTGAAATAGATTATCAGATAAAAGTACAATTAAATACTTCAAATTTTAATTATCCAAGAGCAAGTCCAGATGGTAGTGACATTCGATTTTTTGATGGTAATCAAATTTTCTTAAATTATTGGATTGAAAATTGGGATACAAGCGGAACTTCAGTAATTTGGGTAAAAATTCCCGATTTAGGAACAACTTATATATATATGTATTATGGAAATTCAAATGCAACTTCCTTAAGCAATGGAACAAATACATTTGTGTTTTTTGATGATTTTGAGGGAACTAATTTAGATACGAGTAAATGGAACGAGGATAAGACTACTAGAAGTGGTACATTTACTGTCACTGTTGAAGATAGTTTAGTAAAAGTACTTATGAGTAATTTTGACTTGTACTCTAAGTGGACTGCGATTGGGTGGCATGATTACTATACTACAGGAGGTATCTTTGGTGATGTAACACCTAACGGAATTGATATTCGTAAACAGGATACGCGGACACATACAGAAGGCGGGACGGCACAAGTTTTTTCTGGTGTGGCAGGGGCTGAATGGGAGTGGCTTGTCCAAGATATTTATTACGTAAATTCTTCACTAGTACAATTCTATGAAAACGGTACACTTATTTCAACACGTGATGATTCAGCTTCATTTCCTGCATCAGAATCAATACCGATAAAATTCATGGTCAGGACTTATGATTGGCCAGCTGGAAATCATTATCACAACAGCATACAATCCAATGATAATCTAAATAAATTAGGCACCGGACTCAGGATGCTTACCAGGCAAGATTGGGATGGGTTGGTTGATGACGATGCATTGCGGGTTTGGGTAGATTGGGTATTTATCCACGAAGTCAACGAAACAGATTCAGTTGTAAGTATAGGTTCTGAAATGACTAATACAAGTAGAAGTAACCCAATTTTGACAAATGGATTGGTTTCACCAACATTTGGTGATCAAAATACATATTTTACCTTTAAAGTTAATTACACAGATATAGATGATAATCAACCTGATTTTGTTCATGTAGTTATAAACGGCACCACATATACAATGACTAAATTAAATCCCTCCGATAATAATTACACTGATGGGTGCATTTATAACTATAGTACTTACCTACTTCCAGCAAAGTATAATTATACCTATAAGTTTGATACTAGTGATGGCACATTTTTAAATTCAACTGATAGTTATAGTAATTTGCAAGTAGATGAAACTAATACTTATTCCCCATTTCTAGTAAGTCCCCAAATTTCTCCCACGATTGGAGGAAATAGTACTCTCTTTAATTTTACGGTTTAGTATTATGATGATGATAATAATTTACCAAAACACATTAATATTACAGTAAATCAAACTATTAATTTAATGCAAAAAGTGGATCCATTTGATTTAGTTTCTACTGATGGAATTCTTTATTATTTCAACACTACGCTTGAATTTGGATTTTATCAATTCCAGATTAATTGTTCAGATGGTGTATTCAAAAATTCAACGAGTTGGCTTTTCGGTCCAGAAGTTAATCCTTTTTATTATAGTACAGATATCACATTATTAACACCGACAAATTCCTCATCTTTCTTTACAGATTGGGTTAATTTTACTTGGATTAGTCTAGAAGAACCTTTTGGGAATGTAAATTATACAATTCAAATCTCAGATTTTTCAGACTTCTCAAATATTTTATTAGAACATATAGATATTGCTGAGATAACCGGTGTGACGGAAATTTTTGTTAACTTAAATTTACCGTCAGGAATTTATTATTGGCGTGTACGTCCTATATTTAATGAATTTATAGGAAACTGGTCAAGATATTTTACATTCGATTTAATAGCTAATTATTTTTCACCGAGTTTAATAAATCCATTAGTGACTCCTACTAGTGGTGATGAAAATACAATTTTTAACTTTACAGTAGAGTATTTCGATCAGGATAACAATTCACCTCAGTTCTTAAATGTTACCATAAATGGGATATCATACGCTATGGGCAAACTCAATTTACTTGATACTAATTACATTGATGGATGTACTTACCAATTCTTAACACTTCTCCCTATTGATTCTAGCAATTATTCCTACTCATTTTCTAGCAGTGATGGAAAATATTCAACTATTTCACCGACTTATAACAATCTGGAAGTAAATCCTTCTAATTATTTTAACCCTCAGCTTGTTAATCCCGGGTATTCACCCCAAAGTGGTGATTATGAAACAATATTTAGCTTTACGATATGGTATTATGATATTGACAACAATTTACCAGTTTTCGTCAATTTAATCGTAGAAGGGACTCAATTTTCGATGGTTCAATTTGATATATTAGATATTAACGCAACAGATGGAATACTATTCTATTTCACAACTACTCTTGATTTTGGAAACAAATCATTCATGTTCAGTTGTTCCGATGGAAATTATTTAAATTCTACGAATTGGTTTATTGGCCCTGAAGTTAGTCCATTTCTAAATATCAATGCTATCACTCTTTTAACCCCACTTTACAATGATGAATTATATGCAAATTTGATAAATTTCTCATGGACAAGTGTAGATGCTGTATTTAGTGGGATAAACTTTACTTTCCAACTTTCAGCTTCAAATGATTTCTCAACTCTTCTATATGAAGTTACTGATATAAATGAAATGCCTAACATCACATACTTTCCTTTGAATGTCAGCCTGCCATCTGGTATATATTATTGGCGTGTAAAACCCTCTTACGGAGAATTTTATGGAGCTTGGTCAAACTACTTTCAGCTAAACCTACTAAGAAATTCATTCTCTCCTCAGTTAATATCATATACTGTTTCAGCATTAACAGGTAATCAGAAAACAATTTTTAAATTTACAGTAATTTATAAAGATTTGGATAATAACAGGCCTGTTTTTGTAAAGATTATAATTAATGGTATTCAATTTTTTATGGAAAAGACCGATCCTAATGACAATGATTACACGGATGGATGTATGTATCAATTTTTATCGTTATTAGCTCCCTCTTTAGAAGCTTATCGATATTCATTCGAGTGGAGTGATGGAAGCTTCACCAATGCTACAATTACTTTTAATGGCCCTTTAGTAACCAGTGATATTCAGGAGTATGATAATACGGAGGGTTTAAATAATCGCAACTCAGAAAACATTTTTGTAATGATAATGAGTTCCACTGTCGGGTTTTGTATAGTAATACCCTCTATTTTAATAACAGAAGTCAAAGTCAAACATATCAAATCAAATTCCAACTTAAAACCAAAATTTAAATCGAAACTTAAGAAATTAAAGAAACCTAAGAAATAAATATAGATTATTATCACAAACTTTTGGTTCGTTTATTTTTTTAACAGAAAAACAGCAACTCCTATAAGAAGGGAGATTCAGTATGATCAAAACTATTCATAATTAATTCATTGTTAAAATTTTAAAATTAAAAGGTTAGATATTATAAAATTCTAGTGGATCACTTAACAGATTAATTTGAGTAAATAATTTTATATTTTCAATTAAACTAATTTACTCAAGAGTTCATGGTTTTTGAAATAGAAAAATCTGGGAAAAATGAGACCCCAAATCTTTATGATGTCCGTGCAATTCAAGATGGCACCAAATCTCAAAATTTCTTAAGCACATGGGTTTATAAAGATGATGATTTGTGTTTTGTAGTTGACCCGGGGCCTGCTTCAGTTATTAATTCATTAACACAAACCCTTAACAGTTTGAGTGTTGGCGAATTAGACCTTAATTATATCTTATTAACCCACATTCATATTGACCATGCTGGTGGTGTTGGAAAATTACTCTCATTTTTTCCTCAAGCTCAAGTTATTTGCCATCAAAGAGGAATAAAACACCTAATAAACCCTGAAAAGTTATGGGAAGGGAGTATAAAAGTTCTTGGAAAAGTTGTTGAAATGTATGGGAAGATACTACCGGTTCCAGAGGATAAAATTCAGTTCCAAGAGAGTGTCGCGGATGGTAAAATAAAAGTTATTGAAACTCTAGGTCATGCCCCTCATCATCAATCATTCTTATTCAATAACTATTTATTTGCTGGGGAAGCTGCAGGAGTTCATGTTAAATCAGAAGACTATTTCCACATTCGTCCGGCGACGCCACCTATTTTCAATTATGATAACTGGATCTCCTCAATTCGAATATTATTAAAAGAAAATTTAGCGGATTATAAAATATGCTATAGTCACTTTGGAATGAGGGATAATGCAGATATGATGATTAAATCAGCTCAGGAACAACTGTCAATGTGGGTTCAAGTTATAACTGAATTATTTGAACTGAGGACACGTGATAATTTTAATGATATTTTGTTCGCAACGTTAGAGAAAAGAGATAAGTTTTTATCAAATTTTGTTTATATTGATAAAAGTCTCAAAAAAAGGGAAAGGTTTTATGCAGAAAATAGTATTAAAGGAATTATTGGATATATTCAGAAGAAAAAATTAGAAATGGAATAGTAATTTTTATGTCATTCAATTTCAGCAGGGGTATAAAGCGGATACTGTTCGAAATTTATTCGGCATAGTACATTTCTAGTAAAAACTTAATCTAATCAATTTCTAAAACTTTTTTTTTGTTTTTTTTATTAAATTAATTGAGATTTTTTTGATTGTTGTTTTAATAAAACTAAATAAAAACTAAAGAAACTCCAAAATTAAAACATAAGAAATCTTTTAATTATTTAAGCAAAAAATATGAATAATCAAAATTAAAAGTAATAGAGTAATTATGATTAAATCAATATTAATTTGCGATAGCACCGGTTATCCATTTTACTTGAAGCAGATTGACCCTACTATGACTGAAATGGACTCTTCTATATTCAGTGGGCTAATATCAGCAATCAGTACTATAGGAAAACAATTATTCAATGAGGATATTGCGACAATTACTTATGGAGACAAATATAAAATAACTATTATTACGAAGGAGCTGAGAAAAATTGAAAAGACTATTTATTTTGTCTTTTTGGTTGAGGGAGACACGGATCTTAAATTAATGAGACGGTTAAGCACCAACATCTTTATTGAAACGAAACACGTTTTAAAAGATCCAAGTGCCGCAAAATTAGACATCAAACAAAAAGTAGATAAAATTTTAGCAGGTTTATGAATATTACTTGCCATTTTTGATTACTTAATTCTAAACTGACTCGTTAAGAAATAAATTCTCCTTAGGAAAGGTGATTTTCACCTTGATCTATCCATAATAACTAATTGTAGATTAATTTTTAATCTTTCAAATATCATCGATATTTATTTTTCATGAATCATTTTTTCATTAAATTTAGTATAAGTGATAAAAAAATGGAAGATGTAAATATATCAGTAGAAGACCTGATTAAAATCGCAAAGAATGCTTTTCCACCAACCGAAGGTTCTGAGGTTTTGGAAGCAGCGAGAGAAGAAATAGAGATACTCTGGGACAAATGGGGTATCCCTCACATTTACGCAAAATCAATAAATGATGCCTATATCGCTCAAGGATATCTCCATGCACGCCATAGGTTGTTTCAATTAGAACAATTTCGCCGAATGACAATAGGAAAGCTTTCAGAAATTGTAGGAGAGGAATTTCTCAACTCGGATAAACACTACAAAACAATAGGTATGCATAGAATCTCAAGAAAATGTGCGAAGAGATTAAGAAAAGATCCTAATAACGAACAGCTTCGTATGTTAGAATCTTATGTAAAAGGAGTAAATGCTGGTATTGAAAAAGCTCGAAAAAATCCACCTGTTGAATTTGCGGCTCTTAATTTAAAAATACAAGACTGGTGTATAGAAGACTCTCTCAGAATTTCATGCTTGCTAGACTGGGGACTTTCAGGGAACTATTCTTTAGAACTATTACGTGAGGAAGTTGTTTTAAAAATAGGGCTTGAATTGGCTGATAAAATCATCCCTCTCTATTCCGGTGCCAAATTGGAAAGACCAGGTGGAAGCAATGCCTGGGCGGTTAGTCGTGATAAATCCGCGACAGGTGCGGTGTTATTTGCAAATGATCCTCATTTACCTCTAATGTTACCCGCAATTTGGTTTCTAGTCCATATACATTGTCCTGAATGCAATTCTATTGGAAGTTCAATTCCGGGATTACCTTCAGTTGTATTGGGGCATAATGAAAAGATTGCTTGGGGTTGCACAAATGTAGGAGCGGATACAATTGACTTATTCAGATTAGAAATTAATCCTGAGAATAACAATCAATACCGATTTGATGGACAATGGTTAGATTTTGAAATTATTGAAGATCCTATTACTGTTAGGAATAAAACTGAGCCGATCCCTTTTAAAGTTTTAATGACGAAATATGGCCCAGTTCTAGAATTTGTTGAACACAGTATGAAATTGAAAAAACTAACTCTTCCAGGAAAGTTTGCGTTTCGTTGGGTAAGTCATGAAGGAAATCTTGAAAGCTCATTGGAAGGTTTTCTCAAGATCAATAAAGCCTCAAATTGGACAGAATTTCGTGAGGGAACAAGTCTTATTGCATTGAATCCTCAAAACTTTGTTTACGGCGATATTGAGGGTAATATTGGACTTCAACACGGAGGGAAAATCCCCATCAGAAAATATGGAGATGGTGCAATGATTACTCCCGGTACAGGCGAGAAATTCAATTGGGAGGGTTTAGCTCCTTTCGAAAAATTATTAAGCATTTATAATCCCTCAGATAATTTTGTATATACAGCCAACTACAATGAGAATAAAGCCCCAAATGGTGTCCTCATATCCCAAGACTCAAATGGATTCTATAGACAGAAGAGATTGAAGAATTTGCTTCAATCAAAGGATAAAATTTCACAGCAAGATTTTATGGACTTCCAAAATGATCTTTACACGGAAGAGGCACGAGACTACTTACCCTTAATGTTGAAGTACGTAAATACATCTGATATTAATCCTGAGATTTTAAGATATTTGGAAAATTGGGATTTCCAGTTAACAAAGACCAGTATTGGAGGAACGATTTATAAAATTTGGTTGTACGAAACGATAAAAAAGATCTTAATTCCGCTAATTGGTAAAGACCTTGTTGAACCATATCTTGCTTCCAGTCCTTTTGATCTTAAGAGATTGGTGAAGTTGTATGATAATAAAAACGCAGAACTTAGGAATCTTCTTAATGAAACACTAAAAATAACAATTAACTTCTTATCAAAGAAACTCTCGCCTGATTTTACAAAATGGAAATGGGGTAATCTACATAAGACTACGCTAATTCATCCGTTTTCATCTGTAAGTGAAGAAGCAAAGGTTTTAAACATCGGACCTTTTAAGACAGGAGGAGATCCAAATACTCTTTGCAATGGTTATTACATTCCTGAGAACGACTTTCAAGTTTTTGCCGGACCTTCGTATCGCCAAATTCATGATTTAACTGATTGGGATAAATCTTTAGTTGCTTTGCCGGGAGGGCAATCTGGACTACCCTTTCATAAACATTATAACGACTTGATGAAATTATGGGTGAGGGGTAAATACGTTCCATTTTTATTCACACGTGAGGCAATTTCTAAAAATTTAGAAGGAATCTTCAAAATCCTTCCAAAGTAAAATCCAGTTTTATTCATTCTTTTCTTTTTATCTTATTTTTTGGGAAAAACCCAGAAGAAATCATTACCGGCTTGTATTGAAATAATTTTTTCTTCATGTTGTAGTTTGGATAGGAGTTTAAAGGCATCTTCTTTTTTTATTTCAAATAATGTCGCGACTTCTTGGGTCGCAACTTTCTGATATTTTTCAATGAATCTTAAAACTGTTTCGTCATTTAATGGGAATTGTTGTTTTCTCATTTTTTCTCCCAATAGGCTTTCAAATACTTGTTCAAACCGTTCATATCGTTGAAATCCATGTAAATGAATCGACTTTCCTTTACTACTTGTAATAGCAAAAGTTGGAAATCCAGTTATACCAAGTTTTCTACCCACATTTAATTCCTTTAGAAATGCTTCTTTGGCTATTCCACTTTCTATTGATTCTAAAAACTTATCGGTGTTTAACCCAATCTCTTTTGCTAACTCAATTTGGGTTTCCACTTTATGAATCTGCTTTCGTTCTGCTGCTGCTGCTTCTCTCATTCTCCTTAAAAATTTATCTGCAAGATCTTGATTTTGTATTTGAGCAGCTTTATATGCTATATTGGCAGGATGTGTTGATGTAAAACTATCTTTTAAATCAGAAAATCCTCTTGAATCTACAGGCATTCCGTGTCGTGAGGAAGCTTCATCCCAATGAATTGCGACTTGTTCAAACATACTTGCTCCACCAATATTATTCGATGGATCATAGAATGTTTTGATATCATCTACTAATCCACCCATTTTGAATAAAATTTTAACTTTTTCTCCAAAATGTTCTTTAATTTTTCTAAGGATTGGTTCGGAAGCCCAACACCAAGTACAATAGGGATCTGTATATTCAATTAATTCGATTAGCCATCCATTTGAAGCGATAAAATCACCTTCTGATAAGTAAAACTGCATATTTTAGGTTAAGTATCACAAGATGTTGAAAATTATTATCTCTATTCTTTATAAAATATTATAAAAAAGCGATTTTTATTTAATTCCTAAATTCTAAAAATATATGGCATACAAAATTTTTGTCAACACACTAATTAATAATTGACCAATTTAATAATACAAGATAATGAGTTACAACAAAATTGTTGAAGGACAACCTGGTGATGTTAAGTTCCTTCTAGGAAATGAAGCAGTTGCTCGTGGTGCTTTAGAAAGTGGTATAGATGTTTACACTTATTATCCAGGCACCCCCAGTTCTGAAGTTGGAGAGATTTTTACAGACATATATAAAAGGATTGGAATGAAATGGGTGGAAAGTAGCATTAATGAGAAAGTTGCCATTGAAGTTGCAGGTGCTGCTTATGCTCGTGGGGCGTCAGTTATGGTAGGTATGAAGAATGTAGGATTGAATCTTGCCTCAGATCCTCTATTTGCTCTTGTTACTACACGCCCTAAAAATAAGAATTCTGCCTTGGTTATTCTAGTTGCTGATGATCCTCAACAACATTCGAGTGCAGTAGAAATGGATACGCGAAATTACTTAAAGATTTTTAAAATACCCGCGTTAGAACCAAGTAATCCCCAGGAATGTTTAAAGTTTACTAAAAGAGCCTTTCAGATTTCAAGAGAATTAAAATTACCGGTAATATTAAGGACTGTTACGATGGTTTCCCACTCCAGAAGTAATGTGACAATTGGAGAGATTAAACAATCAGAAATGGATGATAATTTTGATTTATCAAAAGAAGTGAATGTGGCTTCAAGAATTTATTTCTTAAAGTTAAAAGAAGACCAAATTTACAATAGAATGAGATTAGCATTAGAATTGTCTGAACACAGTTCGTTAAATCAAATTAAAAATGAAAATGAAAAAAATGAACAAGAGCTAGGGATTATAACGAGTGGTGTCTCATATAGCTATGTAATTGAAGCTTTGGAATTTCTTAACTTAAAGGCACCGGTTCTTAAAATTGGGTTTATTAATCCACTTCCAGAAAAATTAATATCGTCTTTCTTAAGAAAATTCAAACATGTAATTGTTGTAGAAGAAATGGACGCATATATGGAAACACAAATCATGGCAATCGCTCAAAAAAATGGTTTAAACCTAAAAATCCATGGAAAAAATCCTTTTGCATTTAATAAAGATCAAACACTACTCTCGATGGTTGGTGAATTAAATCCAACTAAGATTGCTTTAACAATACAAAGTATTACAAAGATTAAACTAAAAATTGATTTAGAGCATATCTATAGTAAGAATTATGAGACGGTGAAAAGAAAATCTATAATGTGCCCCGGTTGCCCTCATAGAACAACGGGTTATGCTATACAAAGAGCAGTTAGAAAAATTAAATCAAAAACAGGAAATAATGTCTATTTTTATCAAGATATTGGATGCTATACTCTTTTATCATATCCTCCTTTGTCATTTGCTAACGTGAAATATTGTATGGGGTCAAGCATAGCCTTAGCTCAAGGGGTTGCCCATACAAATGGAGGTTTAAATATTGCAATCATAGGTGATGGAACGTTTTTTCATAGCGGAATACCCGCATTGTTAAACGGAATATATAATAGAGCTCCAATTTTAGTTCTAATTTTGGATAATGGATGGATAGGAATGACAGGACAACAACCTAACCCCGGAAGTGATGTTAATTACTACAAGGAGGGACAATTCAAAAACAGGATAGAGTTAGAAAAGTTTTTGAAAGGTACTGGTGTTAATGTAAGCGTAATAAAACGTAATGAGAATAAAGATAAACAGTATGTTTCGAGATTACAAAAACTTATTGACGTGAAAGGTTGTGAAGTTTTGGAGGATAAAACCTTACAAATTATTTTAGTACAAGATGAATGCATCCAGAAAATTATTAAGAGAAAAAAATCTACGCCTGAAAAGGTTGATTTAGATTTATGTAATAATTGTGGAATTTGCTATAATCAATTTTTATGTCCAGTGATTAGTGAACATGACAGTATGGCCTATATCGACCCCAATGATTGCGTAGGTTGTGGTATTTGTGAAGAAATCTGCCCTAATGAAGCAATAAAGGAGGAGGAGAAGAATTAAAGCAAATAATTATACAATTGTTTTTACTGGTCTGGGTGGTCAAGGTTTAATAAGTTTACTACAGATTTTGGGAAATGCCTTGGTGAAAAGAGGATTTAAGGTAACAACTTCAGAAACACACGGTTTAAGTCAGAGAGGCGGTAAGGTAGTATGCTTTTTACGATTCGGAAACAAGAGGGATGCACCAATACCCATGATAGGGACAGCAGATTTGATCATCGCAACTGAAAAAAGCACAATTTTGGATGTTTTGAAATATTCTAAACCAGATAAAAATTCGATTTTAATCATTTCTGATTATGAGAAAAAGGTATTTAACTCTGATTATCCATCAGAAGAATCATTTTTAAGTATCCTCAATGAAAATTCAGACAATTTTTACATTCTTTCAGTCATGAGCTTTGTAGAAAATTACGAGAATTTAAAAATTATAAATATAATTATCTTAGGTTATATCTTAAAATACCTTCCTATAAATAAGGAGGATCTTGAGGATTCATTAAAGAATTATTTTAGTGGAGAATCTTTGGAACTAAATCTAAAAGCTCTTAAAGATGGATATGACCTTTAGTTAACTCTAGTTCATGTGTTCAATCTGATCTTTTTAAGGTTTATTTTTTTATGATTATAACCTAAATTACGGGTTTTTAAAAGGATAGGAGTTATTTTAGTTTTCTGTTTAGATACGTTTATGCACAGATTATAAATAATTAATAGAGATTTTAAAAATCATTTTATATTACTATAATAATTACAAAAAATAACAGTTAGGGATTAATAATGGTTATAATTGCTGATGGAAGATATGAATTACCAGACAATCTTTATTATTCACAGAAACACATATATGTAAATACGGACAGTAAGTTAGTTGGTTTAGATGAGATTGGGTATGCATTTCTTAAGAATCCAAGAGAATTAAAAATCTTAGTTGAAAATTCAATTGAAATTGGTGAACCGATAGCTGTGATAACTACAGATAACGGGATTACGACTCTGATATCTCCTATTAAAGGAAGATTAAGAACTGGGAATGAAAACGCATTAAAAGACATGGAACATGATACTTATACCAAAGGTTTTCTCCTTGAAATGGAAACAATTGATGAAATTGAGAAGGGTTTAGTAAGTGGGAAGGCAAACATTGAAAAGTGGGGAAATTTTGATGTAAAAAGTCTTCTATACGGTGAGTATATATATAAGATAATTGAAATCGGAGATTCAACCGTAGGGAAAACTGCAATAAAGGTAAGGCTTACGGATGATTATTTCAAGAAAGATTTGAAAACAACTCTCGGAGTAGATTTTGGTTCCAAAGAATTGAGTTGTGAATATGTAAGTGAGGATGTCCTTTTTACTGGATCGCATCGTTTTAAGGCTAAAATGAATGTTTGGGATGCTGCAGGACAAGCTCATTATGATAAAATTCGTGGGATGTATTACCGGGGAGCGAAGGGTGCTCTTTTAGTATATGATGTCACAAATCCGGTTTCATTCCAAAATTTAGATATGTGGATCAATGAATTAGAAGATAATATAGGAAAAACTCTCCCGATTCTATTAGTTGGGAATAAAATTGACCTTGACCGAAATATTTCAAGAAAAGATGCTGAAGAATACGCCAAAAAAAAGGGTTTGCTTTATTTTGAAACTTCAGCTAAAACAGGTGAAGGTGTAGTCAAGGCCTTTAAAAACCTCGCTATTGAGATTTATAAAAAAGGAGAAAACTTATAGCATTTTTTTTTTTTTTTTAATTTAGCTAATTATTATACCAGCTTTTTTTGCTTGTTCCAATAATATTAATTGGGTGATTACCGATTCAAATATTGGTGTTAGAGCAGATATCTCACATTGGTAAGATATTAATAACATATTAGGATTATTTTTTAGAGATGATATAAGAGTACTGTTATTACTAATTAAAATCAGTCTTCCCAATTGATCGGTAATGGATTTTACATTCCTTGGGAGATAATCCAGATTATCTGCTTGTTCATTGTTGACTAAAAAGATACAGCAAATATTTTTATCTGATACTTCAAATGAGCGAGGAAGAATCTGTCCCAACGAAATTGCTTCAGCAAAAATTCTATACAGGCTGAGACTCAGGAGAACAGAATTATAAGCAGTACCTTTCGATACTCCTTTAAAAATGAAATACAAAAATCTAAAGTCAGTACCAAGAAACTCTGCTGCTTTTGCTGAGAGATCTTGATATAAAGAGATTTTACTAAGCATTTCATCTAAAAATCCTTCTACTCTTAAAAAATTTCCATCACTTAATGGATCCCGATCTAAAAGCAATTCTGATATTAGATATAAGACAAAAACAGTATTATGAAATGTCTTTGTTCCATGAACAACTTCAGTTTCTACAAATGTGGGAAAAACGAAACCGCATTTCTTCGCATTTGAAGAATCAGGAGAGTTAGTAACAAACCATATTAAATTTTTATCAATTTTTAACAGATGGAGTTTTTCGACAATTCTAGAAATTAATCGTGATTGCCCAGATTTAGATATTAAAATATATAATGTACCATTGTCATATTTTTTTGGGAGGATATAATCGCAAAATTCAGAAACTTCGTATGATTCCCAGCTAAATTTAAAGGGCAATAATGAAGAACATGTTAAACAGTGTGCTGCTACTAAGCTTCCAAAATAATTGAAATCGTTCCCTATAAACAAGATTCTAGAAATTTTTGATGTTTTCAATAGCTCTTTAATCTCTTGAAATAACTTCCTATAATTTGAACTAAAATAGTTATCAACACATATTTTTAAACTTCTGGGAAATTCAAGTATATCATCTAAGATTAATTTATAGGAATATTCGATTTCTTTAGTATTTGAATCTGCCATTTAATTCATCAAACCTCGGTTTTTAGCAATTTGAAGGATTAAATATTGAAGTACTATTATTTCAAATATTGGAGCTAAATACATGTTCTCAGTAGTATGTTCAAATACGAATACATTTTTATTTGAACGCCCTATCGAGGATAACTTTCTACTATTGTTGAGTAGAATTATTTTTCCATTTTTCTCTTGCGTTATTTTATTAATCAATAAATTTGTTTCTTTTAAATTTGTTTCATCTCCTATAATAAGCACACATCGGAAGTTTTTATCTACAATTCGAATAGGACCGTGTAAAAATGAACCAATAGATAATGCAACGCAAAAGATTTGAGTAATCGCTTTAAAATTTAAAGATATTTGATAAGCTGAGCTTAAAGATGCCCCTTTTGAAAGGAAAAATAGATTATCGATTTTTTCACCTAAAAAATTCATTAGATTTTGTGTGTGATTTTCCCAATCTTGAGTATAAAACTTTATTTCAAATATTAATTGGCGAATATCTTCTTCCCTTTTAGATGGTATTGCTTCTTTATCCATAATACTTCTACCGATTAAATAAAGGAGAAGAATAGCGTTTATATATGATTTAGTTCCCATTATTTTTTCGGTTCCATATTTCAAGTTCAAGAAATGGTGAGAATTGACTCCTAAAAAGGATTCCTCATAGTCGGATACACCCCAAATATGTGAGGCATCTACTTTAGCAGTCAATAACTTCTTTAAACCTTGTCGAATTTGAATAGAATTTCCTAAACTAGCAACAAATATAAAAATTGTATCTTGAGTATCTTGTAGATTATTATAATATGAATTAAATTCATCAATTTCATACAAAACGCATATTTTTTCTGTAGAATCTTGATTTTCTTCTACTCTTGAGAAATATCGAGAGTTTAAATATCTGAAGGGGATAAGAGATGCAAAGTAATTGTAAGCATGACCTATTATTAAAATTCGTTTAATTTTTGGATCTTTACAATCTCTTCTAAGTGATTCTAACTTTTCCTGACCTTCCGTAGATAAATAATACTTCAGAAAATTAAGAAGAACTTTTGGAATGGTCAGTAAATCATCTAATATTAATTCAAATTTCATTTTAATAGAAAATAAATAGATGAATCTAAAAATAAATCTATGTTTTATATATGATTAGGATTTTTATCAAAAATAATAGGAGATTTTAGACTCACTTAACTAATTATTTTAGCCAAAGTTAATTATTCACTTAATTTAGAACTAACAAAATATATCATATCAAAATTAATGAGAGAGAAATACTCTGACTTTTTATTTAATATTAATCTCTATATCTTTCGAGATTTTAAAAAAAACTATTTCTTCTTACTGCTTGAAATTATCTTACTAGTTAATTTGAGAAAAGTATTTTCTATCAATTCCTTTGATTTTGGTGAAGTTTCAATATAGGTTATACCTTCTTTTCTAGCAAAAGCTATTACTTCATCTCGATCAATATGGACTCCAACTTCTTCAATTTCATCTAACTTATTTCCTATTAGCTTGCTTATAGATTTCTTCTCAAGTTGGATTTTATTTTTCTTAATTCTCATAGATTTTTACTGTTTTTTAAAAATTTATCCACGAGAATTAAATGACGTATAATTATTTTAAATGTTTTTGTAGATTGGTGAGTTTTTTCTCTAATTTTTTGATTCTAGATACCGAATCTTCAAATATGGACGAGTCTTCTAAAATAATTAATCCTTCTTTATAATAATTAATTGCCTTTATGTAATTCTTCTTCTTTGCAGCTTTTTCTCCTACTTTTAAAGCATATTCTAGTTCTAATTCCTTAATTTTTTTATCAAGCTCTAAACTCATAAAGGAGATTCTCCCTATATCGTCTATTAAATCAAAACCCGTTGCTAAGTAAAGCGCTTTCTCACATTCTCTTTGAGCTTCCTTATAGGCAAAGCCTTTTTCAGCAGCTTCTGCTTTTTTAATAAAAGAGCCTATTGAGCTTTTTACTTCTTCTTCACTCATATATTTAGCTTTTTCTTTTAACTCATTTATTGCGTCATCATTAGCAATAATAGGAGAAATTAGTTCATTATTTGCAATTCTAATTGCTTGAGACTCTCGGTAATTGCTAATTGAATTTTCAGCTGTTTCAATTGTGGTTGGGATGATTACTTCTTTATCAATTAATTGATGAATTTCATAAAGGATTCTATTTGCCCCAATATTAACTATTTTTTGTACTTCATCAATTAAATTTATGAGAAAAAAGAATTGTTTTGAGGCGAGCAATTCTCTTGCTAAGTCTACTATTGCTTTTTGTATAGAATTCTTTTCAATTGATTCTAAAACCCCTGGTAAAAAAGTGTGGGTTAGAATATGGGGGAAGACTAATTTGATATTAAAAGTATCTATAATGAATTCAAGAGTATGGTCAAATTCAAGCATTCCTGTTCTTAAAAGTATTCCGATTTTATCAAGATATCGACCTTCATAATCATTTAAAAAATCTGTAACAAGAATTTTCAAACTATCTGAAGCTTTATTATCTAAAACCATCGCAACTCTTAGAAATTCACCATTCTTTAGGAGAATATTGAAATTTTGGTATTGGAAATCATAGAATACCTTTTTTTGTTCAAAACCTGTGTTATGATTTGTTGCATTACTCCTTTCTGAGAAAGTGATATTAGCTTGTATAAAACCCGATAACAACTCTATATCTACTCCAGCACCAGAAATAGGATAATCTATTACAAGTAATCCGGAATCTTTTGCCAGTAATACGATGTGTTTTATGTTTAATACGTCTAAAAACTTTTGCCAAATTAAGTCCTGAAACATTTGTATTCTTTTTTCTTCAGAATCTATTAATGTGATTTTAATATTTTGAGTGATATCTAAACTATATTTTTTAAGTTGAGTTTTAACACATTCAATACAGAAATTAGGGTATTTTATGCAATTCTCTTTATCTAATCCACAATCGTATCCTATTCTGGTGAGCTGAAAATATACCATTTAAATTATTCCTCTTTTTATAAATATAAGATAAATAGAGCACATTAAGATAATTTTATCTATTTTTTTCTATATTCGCGATACTAAATCGTACAAATGTATATTTTAGGTCAAAAATGTAGTTAGAAGCTGTCTAAACCTTTTATTCTTTAAAAAAAAATTCGGTAAAAAAGTGTAAAAAATTCAATCGATTGATTTTAAAAATGCTAAAAAGATTTGTTGGGAAGGTTCTGGTAATTCTTCAATAGTTTTTTTTACCTTTTCTATGAAATCATCTTTTGATTTGGAATCTTTTAAGACATAATTATCTATATCTCTGAACTTGTTAGTAATTTTTTCATAGGCATGTGTGTAGTTGTCTAAATGTTTACTTACAGATAATTTCCACTCTTGACTTTCAGAAGATTTATCTTTATCTTTGTCCTTATCTTTATCCTTCTTATCTTTATCCTTCTTATCCTTTTCTTTTTTTTCTTTATATTTTTTATCCTTGTCCTTATCTTTTTTATCTTTATCCTTTTTATCCTTTTCTTTTTCTTTTCCCATAAACTCTCACTTTTAGTGTTTTTTTACTTCAAATATGAAATAGTCTATAGTTAAGAATTTGGATAAAAGAAAAAAAAATTGTAATTATTATAAAATAAAAAAACAGAGAGATTAAATTTAATTGGATATTGACAAACAATTGGAGGTTAGTTAAAAGATATAATTTAATCCTTTTTTTTTATTTAACTTACTATTACTATATAAATTTTAAAGGTTATTGACTTAAAGATAAATTAAAAGATATACAAATCAACTGATTTCTAATTTAAACCTAAAAAAAAAAAAAAAAATTAATCCTTATACCTTCTCTTTATCAAGATTAATGAAATTATACCGATTAAGCTTAATATTAGATAAAGGTTAAAACCTGGAATAATAAAATTACTTTCTCCTACCTCTCCACAATCATTGTTCTCTATAGTAATTCCTCTAGTGTCCCCTATTTCTTTAATGCAATCCCCATTACCGCGTAAAAAATTTCCCGTAACAAGAATTACTCTACTATTTTCAATCTTTATTCCTGTGTCATTATTGTTTCTTATAATATTATCAGTAATATTGATAAATACATTGTCGTTAGTTTGACTTATTAGACTTATTCCATCATCATTGAGATCTACAATATTCTTGGAAACATTAAGAAATGAGCAAGCATTCAAAACTATTCCATCACCGGAATTATTAGACACTGTATTATTTGAAATTTCGCTATCGCCAAGATACAAACTTAATAATCCATGAGCTTTATCTTCCTGACCATTTGAAGATATTAAATTCTTTGAAATTATAAGAAACAAAGCATTATTTATAGAAGCTCCAGTAGAATTACTAAATTTAATTGAATTGTCTTTAATCACGCCCCAATGAACATTTTCCACCCTTAAACCAAATTGATTATTTTCTATTGTATTACCAATAATACTAATATTGTTGTTATAATTAAAAGGAAACTGAATTTCCGACAACTCTACGAAAATTCCAATATTGTTATCTTTGAGAGTATTATCAGTTATTATTGTATTAAAACACCCATTATTTGTAATTCCCGTTCCAGAATTATTATTTATTAAATTACTTGAAATTGTTGTGTTGATGCAATATTCTAAATAAATAGCACTATCAGAAATGGAACTGGTATTTTTAAAATTTTGTCCCATATTATTATCAGAGATAACTGTATTAT
>CAZRBD010000008.1:11297-24385 GCA_964598265.1 uncultured archaeon | reverse complement strand
ATATTATTATCAGAGATAACTGTATTATTGCTCATCATCAAATTAATTCCATAAAAATTATTATCATTTATGGCATTTCCAGCAATGGTTGTATCTTTACTTGAAGTGATGTTTATACCACTATGATAATTATTATTAATTTTGTTCCCTGAAATTGTAAAATTATCCGATCTGGTGAGTTGAATTCCATTAAAGCTATTAGAAAAATCATTATCTATTAATTTTCCGTTATCAGAAACTATTATCCAAATACCGTAAACATTAATATTTGGATCTGAAGTGAAAACAGTACAATTCTTTATTACAAAATAATCGGACAATGCGGGACCGATAACAATACCAGGAGCGAAATAGTCATCCCAAGGATCAAAAATAGGAGCATCAGTAGCATTAATAATAACATTTTCAATGGTGTAGGGATTAGACCATGATCCATCGCCAGAACACCAAGGAAATTCTATTACTGTTTCAGACCAATTATTCCATATATGAATATATGGTTCATAGTACACTGTACTTGTCAATGGTTCTATTTTTCTTTCAGAATCTTTTGAATTATATTTATCTTCTATAGCTTTATTAGGAAAAAAAAAGCTAATCATTGAAAAGAATAAAATCCATACTCCTAAAAGTATTAAAATTTTTTGTTTATTAGATTTCATAATATTATCACTAAGCAATATTAATAAGATAATTAAGACATTAATGTATATATAAATTTAATTAATCAATTTCAAATATTATGTTAGAAATTGGGAGTATTTTTAATTTTATTGACAATCCTGTAAAAGAACAAAATTGACTATCATGAAATGTAGACTAATATTCAAATTGTAGATAAAAGAAAAAAAAACGTTATACTAATTGTTTATTACCGTGATAGTTTAAAACTTAAGAATTGATCCCATTGGGATTGAGAAAAATTATCAAGAAAAAAGGGAGAACTATTTTTATTTTATTTTGTACTGGCTTTTCAAGAAATTTACAATGTAATCTTTTACTTTATCACGATTAGGTAAACTAGCGATCATACCATAGATGGCAGCATCTCCATTAGAAGATTTTCCAGGATTATTGATAACTTCCTTAACAGTCTCTTGGAGATCTTTTAAGAATGTATCTACAATCTCAGCATGGTGTGGATTAACCATCATATGTAAAGCATTTGGGAATTGAATTCGGTCTAAATGCCATCCTTTCTTATCCATAAGATCTCCTAATTGATAGATATCCAGTTTATCAGAAGTAAAAGAAAAAACACACATTACTGGTTTTCCAATTATATAAAGCTCGCTTATTTGGTTAATCCCTTTTATTAGCTTTTTTGAAGCATCCATAACAATTTTTGCTAAATTCAAATATCCGTTCATCCCTAAATGCCTCAAAGCAGCCCATGCTGCTGCGATTGCGCCTCCAGGACGTGTTCCTCTCAGAGAAGGGGATATGTATATCCCACCTGACCACTCAGTATATACAGAAAACTGATGTTTCCAAACTCGTTCTCTTCTATAGAGAATTGTGGAGGCTCCTTTCGCACCATAACCATATTTGTGAACATCAGCACTAATAGATGTCACACCCGGTACAGAAAAATCAAATTCAGGGATTTTATAACCAAGTTTCTTAGCAAAAGGTAGCATAAAACCTCCAAGACATGCATCGACATGCATTCCGATATTATGATTTTTAGCGATGGCAGCAAGTTCTGAAATTGGATCGACAATACCACGCGGGAAATCACAAGCAGATCCAACCATCATGATTGTATTATCAGTTAATGTTTTTTCCATTGCTTTCACATCTGCTCGATGAGTTTCGCTATCGACGGGTACTCTTACCGATTTTACTTTAAAATAATCCGCCCCTTTATCAAAAGCGGGATGAGCTGAGCTAGGTAAAATCATTTCTGGTTTATTTATGTCAGGAAACTTCTCTTCTGCCCAATCTCTATAAGTTTTTATTGCCATTAGAATGCTTTCAGTTCCTCCCGAAGTCATACTTCCACAACATCTTTTATCTCCGTTAAATAAGTCAACAGCCATGGAAATCACTTCTGTTTCGAATTTTTTTAAACTTGGGAAAACTATCGGGCTCAACGCATTCTTAGAAAAAAACATTGTATACGCTTTTTTAATAGTTTCTGTATGTTCATCTGAAGCATGATATACTAAACTCCATACCTTACCATCTCGCCAATTTATATCATCTTTTCGGATAACCTCCATTTCATTGAGGAGGTCTTCAGTGGGGATACTTTCTTCTGGGATTATTACCTTAGGTCTAACCATCTCATTTCACAACAAAATTCAAAATTTTAATATTGTTTTAAATTAATAATAAGTATTTGAGTCATTTAACAGAAAATTCAGAATAAATAAAAAGAATTTGGTTACAAAGTTGGTAATTTTACTTTCTCTTTAAATTATAACACCTATGAGATAGGAAAAAGTTCCAATTTGCATTATAATAAAAATATATATCCTCAACTTGGATATATTTTCTTTTGAATGATTTTTTATTAGTGAACGAGAAAGGATAACATAGGAAAGTACAGGAATCATTATTAAAATTAAAAAATAAATATCGTAATACAACCTGTCGTCAATATTTACAAAAAAAGGCAAGGGATCTAAAATAACTATTATTACATAGAGGAGCACCACTATTATTGCAGTTTTTTTTAAACCTAACGTCATTGGAAGTGTTTTAATACCCCCTTTCTGATCACCTTCCAAGTCAGCAATATCAAACATAATTTCATTTGCGAGGCCCACAATAAAAGCCATAATAGAGAAATAAATAATTAAAGGTTCAACTACAGAATCGGAAACGATCGAGCCTAATAAAATTGTAGCTACATAAGAGTAGGCAACGAGAATATTCTTAAAAAATAGAATTTTCTTTAGTCCGAAACTATAGAGATAAAATAATACTAAATTCATATAGACGAAAATCATAGCAAGAAGATTTAAAAAGATACCTAAGATGAGAACAAAAAGAAAGGAACTCATTGCTGTAAAAAGTGCAGTTCTTCTTGAAATTAAATTTAAGACTATAGGTCTATCACTCCTGTTGTTAGATATATCTATCTCATAGTCCAAATAATCATTTATAGCAAAAGCGCCTGTTGCGGTTATAAATACAATTAAAATGGCTAAAATATATTCAGTTTGTAAATCTCTCAAATCTCCAGCTAGGATTCCAGAAATGATAAGACTTATACATCCAAAAATTGAAACTCCTAATCTAATAAGTTTTAGAAAACCATAGATTTTTCTTTTAATCATTTTTGATTTTAGAATGTAATTATTCTCCTTAGAATTGAAAAAGATAATTTTAAGGTTCTAAGAGTAATAGTCTTTCTTCACGTATACGCTTTCTTGTTTTATTAATCTTAATGGATAAATGATTTCTCTTTTGCTCCCAATTGTTTTGATGTTGATATAATGATTTTCTACTGTTATTTAGTTCGATGAGTGAATCCTCAACTCGTTGCCGAGTTCGACTAATTTTTGAATTTCCAAACAGATCAAAGAAAAAATTGTCAAAGAACATATCGAAAAATAAATTAGGTGCTTCAAAATCAATATAGATATCATCAATAACGTCGACAAATTCCTTTGCTCGTCGTACGAAAGCTTGAGCTTTATTTATCTCATTTCGGGCCCTATCTAAATTACCATGCTTCATTCCATCAACAAAGATTCCACCTCCAAAGAAAGTATCCCATGTTCCTAAACCTTCTGCAGATCTTAATTTCTGAACAGCACTAGATAAATGATTTTGCGCTTCGATGAGTAATGTATCTGCTTGTTGAAACTTATTAAAAATATTTTGAGCTTTTGATAATTCTTCTTGAATTTTGGTATTTTGATTTTCTAATTCTTTCAGCGTATTACTTGTTTTTCCCGATGTAATTTGAGCCAAAATTTTTTCCATTTCATTTTCAATCAATGGAATACGAGATTTTAATCCTTCAATTTTATAAATTTCATCTTGAGTTAACTTAGCGTCTTTAACAAGGTCCAAATACTCCTTCTCTACAAATTCAAAATTCACAAGGGCCTCCATGTATTCAGCTTCTTCAATTCTTTTTTTTTCATCTATATTACTACCTAAACGTGCTTTTATTGATGAGAAACTTACTTTAAGCAAGGAGTCATAATCTTTTTTTTCTTTATACATTACTTGACGTATTAATTGGAGTTGATTAAATTTTTGACTTTTAGATTGTTCCAAACGAGCCAAATATGCTTGTTTATAGGGTAAAGTCGCTAATTCTTCAGAAATTTCTCCTAATTCATATTCCAATTCATAGAACCGATTTAATCCTTCAGATTCACTAATAAACTTGGTAGCGTCTTTTTTACTAACCTTCACTCCACATTGCTCACAATATATGGTAGCATCGTCAAGTTTTTGTCCACAATTAAAACAAATCATGTAAATCGCTTAAAAGAGTTATATTAACTTTATAGAAAATTTATATTTTAATTCAATGATATTAATGTAGGATATTTATTATATTAAAAAAATTATTTTATTTAAACAAAATTAAAAGAAATTAATAGATTTTAGTGAAGAAAAAAATCAAAGTAATGAAGTCTGGATCATTTTCAGAAAATTTAAAAAAACAACTGGACTCTGTTAAAGATATTGAAGGGTTCCCAAGAGCAGAAGTCGATGACATTTTAAATTTATCTGAGCCGCCATCATATACTGCTTGTCCAAACCCATTTATTAAAGACTTCATAAAGAAGTATGGAAATCCTTATGATTCTATAAATGATACTTATAAGAGGGACCCTTTTATAAAAGACATAAGAGAGGGAAAACATCATCCAATTTATCTAGCTCATACATACCATACTAAAGTTCCTCATCAAGCAGTTCAGAAATTCATTGAATATTATACCAATCCAGGAGATATTATATTTGATGGGTTTTGTGGGACGGGAATGGTTGGGATTGCGGCAACTTTATCTAATAGAAAGGCTATTATCTCTGAAATATCCCCTTTCGCTACATTCATCGCTAATAATTTCTTAAATTCATTATACCCTGAAGAATTTATGAAAATTTTTGAGGAAATATTATGTGATGTTAGAGAAGAATGTGATTGGATGTATAAAACGAACCATACAAATAAAGCTATTAATACAAGAACAAAGAAATATGCTAATTATATTAAAGCCTTTGAAAAGATAGGAAAAATTAACTATATTGTATGGAATGATGTTTATGAATGCCCATACTGTTATAATGAGATATGTTTTGGAGAGACTCCTAACGAGAGAAAACCCGGAGAAAAATATGACCAATTTAATTGTCCTTATTGTGATTCAATAGTCAATGAAAGGAAGGCAAAAAAGGTGATGTTCCAAAAATATGATGATATTTTAAATGATTCTATCGATGTTGTAAAGGATAAACCTATTCTAATAAGCTATTCAGTTGGGAAATCAAATTTTTGGAAAAAGCCAGATGAATTTGACTTTCATTTAATTGAAAAGACTGAGGGTATAAGCATTCCTTACTGGATACCAAATAAAAGAATGCCTAAAGGTCGTAGTACTACTCAAGCTTTAAAATCCCATAATATAACCTATGTACATCAATATTTTACAAAAAGGAACTTATACGTTATTTGTAAATTTCTTGATTTATGTAAAAAAAGAAATTTCAAGATTTGGTTTTTAATTAGCTCCTTATTGCAAAAAGCTTCAAAATTAATGGCTCTAAATAAAGATTACATAGGTAGAGTAACTAAAGGTACCCTATATGTGTCATCAACAAGACAAGAAATAAATATTTTCTATTTTTTAAATAAAAATATAGCCTCTTTCAAACAATCTTTAGAGATACTAAAACATAGTAAAAAATTCATCATTTCCACACAATCTGCAACAAATTTAAGTAATATTCCTTCTAACTCTATTGATTACATCTTTACAGATCCGCCCTTTGGAGGGAATATCATGTATTCTGAATTAAATTTTATATGGGAAGCCTTTCTAAGAGTTTTTACTAATAATGAACATGAAGCAATAGAAAATAAAGTTCAAGGGAAAAGTCTTCAAGATTATACTAAGCTAATGGAAAGATGTTTTGTGGAAATGTTTAGAATACTTAAACCGAATAGATGGATTACAATTGAATTTCATAATTCAAAAGCTTCTGTGTGGAATAGTATTCAGACAGCAATAAAAAATGCTGGTTTTGTTATTTCTCTAGTGTCTGTTTTAGATAAAAAAGTAGGGAGTTTTAAACAAATAACAACGGCGAACTCAGTTAAAAATGATTTGATTATTAATGCTTTTAAGCCTAAAAATGAAATTTCTTCTCAAATTCTAAAAAGTGCAGATTTAAGCTTAGATATTCAATTCTTGAGGGAACATTTAAAAAGTCTTCCTATCCAACCAATGGTAAGTCGTACTGATAAAATGCTATTCTCAAAAATGTTAGCACATTATATTGAGAATGGATTCGAAATCACCTCTAATTCTACTGGTTTTTATAAAATACTCAATGAAAATTTTGTAGAATTAGATGGATATTGGTTTATTAGAGAACAGATACAAATATATAAAAAATTGAAAGCAGAAAACAGAGATAATTAAATATCTCTTTCGGTTAATACTTCATTTATAGTGTTTACATTGTCTGAGTTAAGATTATAAAGTTTAAAAACGAGAAAATCAATTAACTTGTTTGTGAGACTTAACTTCCTCTCGATACTTTTGTATTTTAATTTACCACTACTATAGTCTGACATTTTTTGGGCGAAATAGACTAAAACTCCGTGGAGGACATCATTTTTTATCGGATTATTAGCATCATTTTCAAATTGCCTATTTATAAAACTTTCATATTTTGCCAAATCTCCATTATTTAAGAAAGATTCATAAAATTCAATCAATTTTTTATATAAAGATTTAATTATCATTTCGCTTTTGGTAAATTCAATCTCTTTAATTGGAAATCGATCTAAATGAATCTTCTTTAGTTGGGGGGTTGTATCTCTGTTTGTTACGAGCTTTTCAATGTAATAAAACTTGAATAGTGAGGAGTTTATTAATGAAAGTATATAAAATGGCGAATATTTTGCTTTGAAATTATAGAGAAAATATAGGGATTGTTCTGGATATATTCCTGTTTCATCATAAGCAGAATAAAGGACCTTTCCAGTTTTTCTCAATAAAACTTTAGGTTTTGCTCCTAATTTTTTTATATCGGTTGTTCTTCCTGTAATATTTTCTTTTTTAAACTCAAAATAGAGTTTTCCATCCAGGAAGTAACGTCCAATGTTGAGACCTTTTACTACTTCTATTTGTTGGTTATTAACTCTGACTTTTGTAATTAAATTAGATTTTCCTCCAAAACCACTTGTAGTTTCGGCAATTTGATCCATTTTAATTGTATCAGCTGCTTCGATTGCCTTAATAGCCTTGAATATTTCTATACTCCTAAAGAATGAAAATATGGTTTCTCTAGCACTTTGAAAATATTTAGAGTTTATTAAAACAGGCTCATTCTTATAATTCCTAACGGATATTTTATAACTATTAATTTGTTTTATTGCTGTAAGAGAATATATTAAAGTATCTGCCATGATATATGGAAATGGGGGATTAAATATCAAGGAAGTCAGTGAATATTGATCTAGCATAATTATTCTTAAATATTGTAAACTCTCATTAAAAGCTAGTCTATCGGGTACAATATAAGAGTGCCGGCCTCCCCTCTCTAGTAACTTTAAAGATTGAAGGATAAAATACTCATAAGCATTTGGCATATAAGTGTTTTCCGGAAATTTATTTTGTAAATACGCGATATCATAATCATCAAACATTTGTGCTGAATGTTTTCCACGAACAGAAGCCCATGGAGGATTGCCTAGAATTACATCGAAACCGTTCCTCTGTTTCCCAAAACTATCTATTTCAAAGAAAATTTCGGAGAATTCTAACTGCCAATGAAAAAATAATTTTTCCTCGGAAATTTGCCTTATTCTCTTTATAATGTCTAATTGTTTAATTTGAACCCAAGTTTCTTCATTACAATTCAGGATCTCTTTATACAATTCCTTATATTTTTCATGTTCTATCAAATTTCCATAAGTTATGGCTGTTTTCATATCAGCAATAGTTCTGAATCTTTCATAATTGCGGCTTTTTTTGAAATCTTTCACTCGTATGTATTCTTGTTGCAGTGAATAAAGAATATCAGGTTCTTCGAAAAGTGCTCCAACCAAACTATTTCCTGCTCTTAATCTATTCCTTAAGTTGTTAGCTGAACAATCTTGAGAAAGTGTTGTGAACCAAAACATCATCCTAGAAAGTTCAACAGCTATATCATCCAAATCTACCCCATATATACACTGTGATAGAATTTCTTTTTTAGCCAAAATTAATGTAGGAGAATCGATTACGGATGATTCTTCACAATTTTTCTCCTTAAGAAGGATCGTATTGAGTTCTTTTGCAAGATACTCAACAGCTTCCTCTAAGAAATAACCGCAACCCATAGCATTATCAAGAATTTTAATTGATAAAAGAGCTTCAGAATTAGTTTGAGTATTATGTTTTGCTTCATTCAATTTCTGTTTGACCATAGGTTTAAGAATATCCTCTACAATACTTTTCACTACTTCTTTAGGAGTGTAGAATGTTCCTTTATGTTTTTTCTTACCTCTATTTTTTATTAGAGAGATCTCTCCATTCTTAGAATGGATTAATTCAAATTCAAGCAAACCTTCATATAAAGTTCCTAAAAATCTAAATTTCAGGTCTGAATAATCAACAAATATTAATTTTTTAAAATCTGGATCTCTTATTCTTGAAATTAAATCAATTGCATCAGACAAGTAGGAATCTTCTATTTCCCACTCCTTTAAATTCTGATTTTTTGTGGGATCAAATAAATCCCCATCATAGGGATACAAGGATTCACTCCCTCTATTAATCAAACTAAAAAGTTCCTTTATTTTATACCAAAGTATCGTACCCAACGAATTTTTGTATTTTTTATTAACAATCTCTAATTTCAATTGATGGAAACTATAATTACGCAAATAAAAGGAATTTTTTGGTTCCAAAATCCCTTTAGTTTCTCCATAGAGTGCGAAAAAGAACCGAAATAGAAGAATTATTGTATCGTGCTTAACTTTTGAAAGATCTTCAGCTTTATTTGGATCCAGATTGTTTTCTGACTTTTGAAAAAAACCCCAAATAAGCTTTTGCCATGCTTTAAAGATATTTTCTTTAAAATTTGTCCCAATTTCTTGAGTAGCCAAAAAAATCTTCTCTTCGATTAAAAAATTTAATTAATGATACAAAGGTTAAACTCTATCTATAAAATGGCTAATTTCTTTTAATATTTCGTGAAATATATAGTAAAGCGAGGAACATACAAAATCCTACAATAATTATGTATAGATAATTATAGTATAAATTTACTTCAGCGACAAATCCGGCTATAATAGGTGTGAACCCAAAAGCTATACCTACTAATATTTCATTTATAATTGAATATCTTGTTGAATCTTTTGCAGTTCCATATTCAAGCATAATTTTCATGCTGGTCCCATGAATAAATCCCAACAATAATCCCGAACACGCGATCAGTATAGAAATATAAAAGATATTTTCTACAAGAATAATTGTTATCGCTAATATCGACAATCCCAAAATCGAAAGAATACTAGCGATTTTCCTTGTAAATACCCTCATAGAATTAACCAGTGTTAAACTAATTAATTGAGTAAGTTGCAACCCACCTTGTACTAAATAGGTTAAGTATGAAGGGCTGTCAAATGCTTTTAGGAGGATTGGATATCCAAAGGCAAGAAGTGATTTAGATATCGCTAAGTGCATAATTCCCAACCAGGAGAATAAAATAGGAAAAACGATCATTGGAGTGTGGGAATTAACTATTAAATCCTCTTCTATATCCAAGTGAGAAATAGGATCTTCCGTTTGATAAATCAATTTTTCTTTAGAATCAGGTAATTTAGATTCTTTAGCTACAAAAAAACTCACAGGTATTAATAGAAAAGATAAAACCCATGAAATTATCATAGTGAAAAAATCATTCCAAGAAAAAGCCGAGATAAAACCGACGAGTAGACCAAGGATGAAGCCAGAATTCCAAGAAAAATTGAAAAGAGCAAAATTCTTTTTTGATTTTTTGACTGTGCTGATTCGTTGCCATTTACTTAATAAATATAAGCAGTTTGGCCAAAAAAGGCCTATCGAGAGTCCGAGCCCTACTCTACAAATAATTAAGAACCATGGTGCAGAATATAATATTTGAGCCCCACTTAAGACAGGAGTTAATAGCGAATTTAAAATAAGTGCATTACGAAGTCCTATTTTTTTTGTTAACATTTGTCCAAGCACAGGGGCTACAATATAGGAAAGAGCACCGGCGCTTGAGATAAACCCCAAAGTACTCTCTCTGATTCCTATAGTAAAGTAAAGATAATTAGACAAAGCCCTTTCAAAAATAGATACGTAAAATAAGCGAATGAATGCTAACATGAATATAGGCCAAACATGGTAGTCCTGTGTAGATGAATTGCTAGGGTTACTCATTTTAGTATGTAAGTCTATTATTTTTGATGTTATATCTCTCGTTCATTTTTTTTTCTAATTTTAATTTCAAAATAGTGTATGCTTCAAATATTTTTTTAAGATCTTTAAAATCAGAGAAAACTTAGTAAATAAGCGTTAATTCAAATGAAGAAAGTTTAATAAAATAAGTAAATGGAATTTAATTTAATATATTAATAAAGTAACGTTTTAATCTATTCCTTTAAAACTCTTTCACTTATTACCTTTTCAAACGAGACATTAGTGATAATAATATTACCTACTTTAGTGTTAAAATCCGTCCTAAACAGGTTTAATAACAACACTAAACAATCATTTAATGTTTTACTGCTAGAATTTCGCGAAAAACATTTCATTAACTTTAAAAAATAATCATAAAACCATATCTCAAGATCTCGTAGATTTCTCCTTTTCTTAGTATAACTATGCAAGATTTTGTCAATGCAATCCAATTAATTTTTCACCTTATATTTCGTTTAAAACAATAATATTCGTTTATTATAATCTGAATTTTAGAAAGGGATTTTCATCCCCTTCTTTTGGGAGGTTGGTTTCAATTTGGTTGTTGTTTTGGGATTGAATAGTTAATTTTTAAATATTTATTTATAATAATCTTCCATACCAAGTGATTTTTTTAAATCTTCAGCTAAAATTCCTAATTTAGTTGCAGTAGCCGAAATTTCTTCCATAGAAGCCGATTGTTGTTCTGCTGATGCGTTAATTCCCTCCATTGAATTAAAAGAAAACTTTATCTTTGATAAAATTTCATTAATTTTTGAACCAGTATCATTTACCGCATTTTTAGATGTTTCAGCTAATTTCCTGACTTCATCCGCTACCACCGCAAATCCTCGACCCCATTCTCCAGCCCTTGCTGCTTCAATACTTGCATTCAAAGCCAGCAAATTGGTTTGATCAGAAACTGTTGTAATAATTCCCATAATATTTTGTATTTGATTTGAAGAAACCATAACTTCCTGAGAAAATTTAGCCATTTCACGCGTAGCTGATGAGATTTCTTCTGAAGCTGCATTAACTTCACTCGCACTCGCAGCTAACTCAGTTGCTATATTTGCTGTATTCACACTTGAAACAAAGGCAGAATTAATTATTTTTTTTAGAGTAAAATTAGTAATGTTTATTTTATTTTCGAGAAGAGCACCAATGCCAATTACTAAATATACAGTTGTCATATACACTCCAATAAAATCATTTAATTCTTGTGTATAATCAGAGGGAGATATTTCTGTTGCCATAGCAGCAATTAAATTCAGCACTCCACCGATTAAGCTTAGGATAAAAAAGGCATGTAACATTGATTTTTTTTTTAAATAAAGTCTAATCAACATTATAACACATGAAGACACCAGTATTAGAAGTATCAAATAGAAACTAAGGTATCCAGAAAGCATACCAAGAGAAGCACCATATTTCAACTTCGACTTCATATTTTCTTTTTTAAGAAAAGTATGATAATATTCTTTAAAAACTGTAATTATTAAAGTTATCGTCCCTGCAAGAAAGAATATCATGGCAAATGGATTCAAAGAGGTAGTACCTGGTTGACCAGCAGGCACTACATTTGCGATATAACCAACTGCATTAAAAATTATTACGATAAGCCATAGTTTTAATTCCTTTCTCTGCTTGTAAGCTTTGAAAAAAATAACTGAAGCCAAACTCATCAATATAGCATAACCTAAATTTGAAACTAACATTTTTTTAACTTTTTTTAGTATTTTTTTGTGTAAATTATTATTCTTTTGTGTTATAAAATAAAAAAGGTATTTAAATTTATGTTTTTTATGTATTTTTTCTTATTTTTTTACACAATATATAATTTTTTATGCAAAAATTAAATGCATAGAGATAATACCAATATGATGTAGATTGTAAAAACTCGTCAAAATCAAAAAATAATAAGAAGAGATAAAAAATTGCATTGTTGCTTCAGATATAATAAAATAATATATGTATGAAGAGTTAAATAAGAAAAAAGTATGGACTGAGTAATAAAATCCATTGTTCTATTTTCTATTTTTTTGAATAATTTTACTCATTTTTGGGAAAAAGACGAATTATTGAGATTATCTGTAACAGTTTCGAAAAATCAGTAGTATTAGGATCATCCAATTTTGGTTTCCAGCCAAAAAGAAATTTAGCACTCCTCCTGTGTTTGGTAACATACCATTTGACGATTTCCAGTTTGTCGTTTTCAATGGTTAGGATTTCTATATGTGCTTGGAATGAGTGAAATCCGTGTCTCACCCACACATCATCGGGATTGGCATTTATATTTTTCAGCCAATCTGAATTTTCACCTCTTCCAGAAAAAATTGTTATTACATCATTTATCCAATGGTATTCTAAAGGAGTTTTCCTGATTTTTCCAGAACGGGATTTCACAAAATATGATTTGGAAGGGTTATGTCTAATAATTATTATGGTTAAATCTAAATTTTTTTTCTTTTGTTA
>CAZRBD010000008.1:0-11287 GCA_964598265.1 uncultured archaeon | reverse complement strand
CTCTAAAGTTATAGTTAAAGTGAAATTCTTCGATTAATCTATAAAACTTAAGCTATATTCAATAAATTTAATGGATTTAGTATAGATAAATTTATTACAAATGAATACTTTTAAATCTTAATTGGTTAAACATTTGCCAATTTCAACAGAAAAAACTTACAGAACAACCCGGTTTTTAAAATGGGAAAAGGAACAGTTAAATGGTTTAATTCCAAGAAAGGATACGGTTTTATTACTCCCGACGACGGTTCTCCTGATGTTTTTGTTCATTATTCTGCTATAAAGGCAGAGTCAAGTGAATTTAAAACAATTTATGAAGGGGACATTGTTGAATTTGAGACAACTGAAGGACAAAAAGGGCCACAAGCCACAGATGTGGTCGTAACGGAGAAAGGGCCTAGGACGAATACAAGAGGTAGTAGATCGTTCTATTAATTAAGGATCTACAATTGAGCTCATAGGAAAAAGATTTAATAGGTTAAATACGGAATTTTAAAAGATCTGAAGTATATGAAAAAGAATTTGAAAAAGAATTGGAAAATTTTTAGGTAATATAATTCTACTTTACTATTCCATTTTTTTTATTTATTTAATAGCCTTTTACAGTCTTAATTAATTTAAGTTCACAAATAATTTCTTTTTCTAAAAATCATCTAAACAAGTGGACAACAAATAAAAAAAAGTATTTAATTTTTATTGAAGCATATCAAGAAAAGTTTTATTTCCTATCAATTGTTTTTCTGGGGGTATATTATCACGTACTTTCACCATTTTAATTGCATTTTCAGGGCAATTTATGGCACAAACACCACATCCTATACAAATTTCATCTCTTACAACCATCAGTTCGTCAGAAGAGTCTGATTTAACTGGAAACTTGTGATAGATTGCCTTTTGAGGACATTTTTTCATACATATTTCACATTTATTACAGATTCCATTATCAAACTTAGGAGAATAATTAGATTGATAAGCACCTCTTTTATTGAATAGTCTTGGTGGGTATATTACCCCGCAATGGCAACCACAACAATTACAGAAAAATATTGAAGATTGTGCTCCTTTATCGAAAACTGCATTATGAACCAATCCTCTTTTTTCGGTTTCTTTAAGGAATTCAATAGCTTCATCCTTGTTTAGGAGTCTCGCTCCACGAATACCCCCGTCAATCACCGTTTGACTAGCAGGTCCCGCTATAAAACACCCCATTTCAGAAGGAGCTACTTTGCATGGTTCTCCTGATAACTCGGCTACAAGACGACATTGGCATGTTATAACTGCGAATTGTTCAAACTTGTCAATAAGATTCTTTACTGATTCATAAGGTAGAGTTTGTGATTGTACATCAAACTCCTCATTGATTTCAATAATTTTTTCATCAGCCTCTAATGGAAGTAATGGTCGAAAGAGACTCCAATCCTTATCTGCAAGGTTATTTCCTTGAGGGACTAATTCTTTAAAAAGATCCCAATACAGTTTAGCTGCCTTCTTTAAATTCTCTTCAGTGTCTCTACTTCTTTGAAAATATCTTTCAAAAATTCCGGGAAGAACAGGTTCAAGGCTATATTTTGTTCCCCTTCTAGAAATTGTGCCTTTTCTTAATGGGTTTCTCAATATTTGTTTAATCTCATCCTTAGGTAACCCAGATCTCTCTTGTAACTGTTTTAATGAATTATATTCATCAGCAGGTCCAAAATGTGAGAGCAGATTTATTTCTTTTTCATTCCAAAATATTTTTAGCAGTTTCCTTATTTTTCTATGTTTTGGCGTAGTTAAAGGCCCTAATGTTAATTTTTGCCGTACTATTTCATAATTATCTACTTCTGACATAAATTATTAATTGAAGGATTTCATTAATAACCATGGAAAATCAGTTGACACTTATGTATAAAAGAAGAGAAATTTCATATTTCATATTAAACTTTATGCGGTTTACCATCCTCTAAAAGTAAAGTATTATCAAAATTCTCACTAAACCATTTAGGATTATCAGTATGAATAGGAATCAAAACATCAGGATCAATAGTTTCAATTGCTTTTCTTAGATCAGTTTTCGATACATGCCCAGATGCATGATATCCTTTTATAAATCGAGGTTTAAATTTATCACCTTCTTCAAAAACTTCAAATCCTACAATTTGAAATTTAAAAAATTTCAGCCAATTGTTTAAACGTAAAAAGTCGAATTCTGACTCCTCTTCAAATGCTTCGCTTGAAGAATAGATATAAGTCCCTTCTTTAGGTTTAATATCTAATAAATTCTTTATGTCATAAAGAGAAAAGCAAATTAAATAACTTCCTGGATCTTTTGTGATCTCTACCGGGTCTATAAAATTTATATCTCTTTCTTTAGTCGAAAGGAAGTTTTCCCACCCTCTGTTTGTTGACTTTAAATCTCCGTAAATCCTTAAGTCTTTTATTCTATCAATTCCATCAGCTTTTTCAAGCGCATTCAGTAAATACGCATCTTTTGAAGTGATAATAAGAGTTCTCCCAATCTTCTTTGCGATCAATTTAAACATTTCTAACCTTTCAAAATTACGCGCCGTGAAATCTGCAATAATTAGGCCTTTCGCATCCTCAGCAGCTTTTAAACATTCATCATAAACAATCACTTCAGATTCATTAACATCTTCTCTTGCAGCTCTGGTCCCTTCAATTATTAAAATTGATGCATCTTTAGCTTTTTTGATAAACTCTTCGCTTTTATGCCCCTTCTTGCCGTGAAGGCGAAAATCACCTGAATATGCAATAGTATTATCACCATAGATTACGTAGGCTGTTGCCCCATAAATTGAATGATCCACTTCATAAGCGTTTATTTTAAAATGAGAAGAATAGTCTTGCAGAACAGACAAATTACCTGCGTCAAATTTTTTTCTACTTTTAGTAGTTATCGAAAAGAAATCATGAAGAGAATCGGAAAACCTTTCTGTACATATGAAATCTCGTCCAGTGTCTTTATATCTATCCGTTTCTAATATTCTCCCATCTTTTTTTTGTTTTTTTAATGCATAGTACACAACATCCGAACCAAGCATCGTAGAAGAACTATCCAGCAAAGCTTTAAGAAGCATTATAGTAGAAGGGGATGCAATAATAGGATATTCAGGTTTAAGTAATCCAATATTTCCACAATGATCCATATGTGCGTGACTGAGAACTATCGCATCTATATTCAATGAAGGATATGAAGAAACCTCTAAACCCCTTGGAATTAAATCATTTCTGTAGATATCAAGTTTAGGGATTAAATTTAACTGAATAAGATCATAAATTCCCCTCATCGGCCTAGGGGAAATAAACTGTTGGAAAAAAGCTCCATATTTTTTGAAGTTCATTCCAAAATCAAGAAGAATTCCATGTCCATTTTCTTCTAAATGTATTTTATTTCCTCCAATTGTATCATTTCCATCAAAAATTGTAATAGAGGTCATTTTACCCTAATTGTGTTTATTTTGTTATTATAATTTGTCTAAGATAATACAAAAGATCATATCTTTATTTGATTTCTCTTTTTATATTTTTTCTATAAATTTTATATAGGGATGCTTCTGTTTTTGTATTAATTCGTTCGGGTCATTTTTGAAAGGATATTCTACCAAGGAGATGAAGATAAGTGTTACATAAAGTAAAGTTAACTTTCTGTGGGGGCGTTAATAAAGTAGGGGGGAATAAGGTTCTTTTAGAAGATCTCGGATATGAAGTCAAGATTTTTCTTGATTTTGGGATTAACACTAACGAATTATCCTCATGTCGTAGAAATTATGAGGATGATATTATCGAAATCCAACAATTAACACATAATCATGTTTTACCTCGAGAAGAGGACATTCCAATTAAAAACTTGTATTCAAAATGTTTTCTATTCAATCATAAATCACTTAATTACAGACAGAAAATTAGAGAATGTGAAAACAATATTGACCCCCAAACGGATCTTGACGGTATTTTTATATCTCATCCTCATAGAGATCATTATAAAGGGTTATCGTTCGTTAACCGTAATATCCCAATTTATGCTGGGGTGGTAACCAAACGAATAATAAAAGCCAATTCAAAAAGTAACGCTCCAAGGTTCGAAAATTTTCTATTTGGATTAAAATGGAACCGTTTTAGAACAGGTGATACACTACAAATAAAGAAAATGGAAATATATCCAATTCATGTAGATCATTCCATTCCTGGCGCATACGGTTTCATTATCTGTACCTCAGCAGGTATAATAGTATATTCTGGTGATTTTCGAATGCATGGTCACCTTCAATTGATGACAAGTGATTTAATACGAAAAGTTAGAGAAGTATGTAAAAAGAAAGGAAAAATCGAAAGAGATTTTAGCTATAGTGAAGGAAGAGTCATCGCCTTAATATGTGAAGGAACTCATATTCATAAAGGTTCAATAGAGTCGGAAAGAATAGTAAAGCGACATTTAAGAAAATTATTTAAATACACGCCTTTTGATTATGCTCTAGTGCAATACGAGGGACTAGATTGGGATCGCTTTAGATCCTATGTAGACATTGCAAAAAAGTTCAATTGGAAGTATATTATATCTGAAAAGGATGCATATTTTTACAATCGATTGAATAAAAAAGCAATCTATGAAACTATGAGAGATCCGAGTATAGAAAAAACTGAAAATATATTGGTACTCTCACATGATAAAGGATACTTTCATTGGAAAAAGGAGATTAAACAACTTTTTCAAAACAGTGAGATTTTTCATAGATATATAAAAGTCCAAGATTTAAAGAATTTAAAGGAACATTTCTTTTTGTATATAACATCTCTAAGTTATTATAATTTAATCAAGAAATATCTGCCCCCAGATATGAAAGGAGTGTTTATTTCTTCTAATGTAGATCCATATGCAGAAGAGTATCGGATGCATAAAAGGACAATTTCTAATGATTTATTAAAGATTGGTGTTCCAAGTTATAGAATTCACGCATCCGCCCACGCCAAACCACATGATATTATCAGATTTGTGGATGAAATAAATCCCGAAAATTTAATTCCCATTCATACAGAGCACGCAGAATTTTTTCAGAAATTATTTCTTGATCAAAAAATGAAAGTAGTTCTCCCAGTTCCTTTCATCCCAATAGAGATTACTTCTTAAATAAACATATAAAAAGATTTGAATTAATAGTCTTCTCAAAATTTGTTTAATCTCATCCTTAGGTAACCCAGGTCTAACAAATTTCTTTTTAGATCAGCCTCCAGAGAATATTATTGCATTATTTAAAGGGATCCAAGAATGTGGAACTATTTCTTAATTTTTTATAATCTTAATTAAATTTATTTAGTGTTGTTAGTTGAACTAGATATTAAATTTAATTTGATTACAAAAATAGAAAAGGAAAATATAATGGTTATTCAAACAGAAATAACGGATATGCTAGGGATTAAACATCCAATAATTGCAGCTCCAATGGGCCCTTTTTACACAACAGAACTTACAATAGCTGTTTCCGAGTCAGGTGGTCTTGGAGTCTTAAGTCATACAGGTTTATACAGTGAATATAAAGCCTCTGGTAGAAATGCTGTTGATATCATGAAAGATAATATGCTGGAAGTAATCAAGCATACAAACAAACCGTTCGGATTTAACATCAGAACTTCTCGAACCGAACCTATTGCTAAAGTTCTTTGTAAAGTGATTCCCGAATTTATAATGAACAATCCTAAAGTAAAGGAACAATGCATATACGCAGTAACGAGTGCAGGGTCTTCAAAAATGCTACCAGAATCAAAGTCTTTTCAAGAATTAAAAAAAAGTGATTCCAAAATTAAACATTTTCATGTCGCTCCGGCGTTTTGGCTAGCAGGTAAATGCGTTGCTACTGGTGTGGATGGCTTAGTAGTTACAGGAGGTGAAGGTGGAGGCCATCAATCATATGAGCGTGTTAGTTCACTTGTTTTATTACAGCAAGTTGTACAAAAATATCCTGATGTTCCGATAATTGCATGTGGAGGTTTTGCCACTGGTCAAGGGTTAGCGGCTGCTTTAGCTATGGGTGCAGGAGCAGTCGCTATGGGTTCGAGATTCATTGCATCGAAAGAAAGTGAATTTCATTCAAATTACAAAAATATAGTCCCTCCTGCCAAAGCCCAAGATACTACAATAACTACAGGCGGATTGAGCATAATCCGGTTATGGAAAAACGAATATTCATTACATCATGGTGTAGTCGCTAATAAAGAAGAGAAATTGGCTGAAGAAGCTGCTATGACTCCTGAAGCGGCAAGAGAATTAAGTATAAAATATGAATTGGCTTACCAAGGTAATATAAATGATGGAGCAGTTCCATTAGGCCAAAGTATCGGAATTGTCAATCAAATAGAATCTGTTCCAAATATTATTGAAACAATCATGAAAGATGCTGAAAAATGTATAAAAAAAGCCTCTGGCTACTTAAAATAAGTTCTTCCTTTCTTTTTTTCTTATTTACTTTTATTTTTCTGTAATAATAAATGAATAAGAGTTCTGGGTAAGTTATTTTACTTAAAATTTGTATCTCAGTTGATTAATACCATCAAGAATATCTTTTGTTAAAAATGTATATTTAGCTTCATTAGACAACATGATGTATAGTTGATCTCCTATCGATTCAAAATCAAAGCCTTCTTTTTATAAATCTACTTTTCTAAATTTGAAAGTAGATGTTGTTGAGAGATTTGAATTAGATTTATGCAATTCGGTAAATTAAATGATCAATTTTTCAATTTGATTGAATAAACTATTTTAAATCTTAAGAAAATTTCCTTGATTTTACTTTTATATCAAAAGACAATAGTTTAAATAAAATTTACTAATTGAAGAAGCATGAGTCAAGATGAACGAATGCAAGTTTCTAGTTATTCAAGATTTCTGGAATTTGTTATATATTTACTGTTTTTCCTTGGTCCCCTTACGGGAAATGTAATTATGGTGTTATTACATGTTTTATCTCAGGATTTTCAAGTCAGTATTAATGCAATACTTATTGCTATTCCTGCTTTTATGTTCCCCTTTGCAATAACACAATTGTTTGCAGGGGCGATTTCCGATATAAAAGGTAGGATTCCTGTATTAACATTTGGCTTACTATTATTTACTTTGGCCATGCTAACTACAACATTGTCTTTCAACCTTGAAGTATACATTATATCTAATATTTTAGCTGGAATAGGATTTGGTTTTATAAATCCTGTTTTGATAGCATTAATGAGCGATTTAACATCCCCTCCAATGATACCAAGTAAGATGGGATACCTAGGAGCCACTGCAAATTTAGGGGTTGGTATCGGCCCTCTAATTGCATCCCAGATGATTGGAATTGGTTGGCGGTCTGTATACATCTTATTTCTCATGATCGCATGCTTTTGCTTAATTTACATGTTTATTACAAAAAGACCACCGCAAATAATTTCAAAAGAATCAAGTTTTAAAGCTCTAATGGGTCAGATTTCTAAGGAAATGCAAAAAAAGGTCGTGATCTTGTTATTAGTATCCACATTTGTGTATTCTCACACATACTTAGCAGTCACTATTTGGACATCTAGAACCTTAGCAGGAGTTGTTGAAGAGAGTTTGACAGGCATAATTCTTGGGTTGGCTGGTGTTGGAGGAGCAATAACAGGGGCACTATCTGGTAGTCTTATTAGGAAGAAGGGTGTCAGATTTACAATTTTCATCGGTATATTAATGATGTTTTTTTCTATGATTGTTCTAATAACAATTGGTGATATCACTCGTGAAGTTGTATTCATACCACTCGCAGTAGGGTGGATAGCCGGAGGCTTTGCAGGAGGAATCCTATTTACTTCTATGGCATATTATAGCCAAGTATTGTCCCCTGAAAGGCGTGGAGCTTTAGCTGGATTGTTCACCGCTAGTTATTTTATAGGTATTGCATTAGTCCCAACAACCCTTTCTCCTTTTTCAGACATTTTTGGGATTACTGGAGTTTACATCGCGATACTTATTATATCGATTATATATACACTTGTTATTATCATATTATCTAAAATTGTAAGCTCAACAATTTTAAACAAGGAAATTTAATTAAATTTATGACTTAAATCTAAAATTCCGTTCTTAACAACTAAATCCATAATTAACATTTTTTTTATAAGATTTTTTTAAATTTCAAGTGCTTATTTGCGTATAATTCAGAATATCAATCTAATTTAGGATTTATTAGATTTTATGTTATTTTGATTTAAATTTATAATTAAATTTGTGTGATTTTTTCGTAATTCCAATCCTAACTCATGAAGGATATAAGTGATCTGAGCATTAACGGTACATCCTTACCAAAAGGTAATATTAATGGACAAGTAATACCATTCCTTCTCATTTCACTAAATTTCATTTGACAATCGCTAACTGATCCAACTGCTACAAATTTTTTAACAACATTATCTGGTATTAACTCAGCTATAGAATCTATAGGTTCTTTTTTTTCTAACCTTGTTCTTACTTCCTCAATTAAATCTTCTGCTACACCTAAAAACTGTATTTTAGGTAACTCAACCCATCCTAAAACATTCTCTGCAACTATTTTCCTAGACAAATCGAAAGCTTTATCTGTATCCTCATCAACAATGGTTGGAATTATTCCAATTCTTTTTATAGCATTAAAACGTTTACTATTTGATAGAATAGACATTGCCCTTTTGGTGTATTCTGGGGATGTCCCAAAACCAGCAATCCAGCCATCTGCAATTTCACCAGTTAATTTAATCATTTTATCCTGAACCGCACCTAAATATATTGGGATTTTGGTTCTTTCATTCAAATGCTGATGCGTAAATTCTATTTCAGTTAAATCAACATAATTCCCATGATTTGATATCGATTCCTTCTGCCATAATTTTCGAAGTGTAGTTAACGCTTCTCTAAGATCATTTAATGGTCTGATTTTTCCTTTGGGATTAAGTCCCCCTTCAATCCAGGTCCCAAGCCCACAATTAATCCGATCTGGCATTAATTCATTCAAAGCCACAAATATAGAAGCTGTTGAGACAATATCGCGGTGGTAAATTGGTAAGACTCCAATCCCTAATTGTATAGAATTGGTTCTTTGACTAGCAGAAGATAATAATACAATAGGATCAGCACTCCCCAATAGATGGTGATTTGTCCAAGCTTGTTCATATCCCAAACTCTCTGCCAAGATCACCAGATCTAGTGAATGTTGAACTGAATTATTAGTTAAATAAAGACCTAAAGGGATTTTATCCAATAAATATCACATCATCGTTCTTCTTATTCTGCATAGGTATATTTATTTTATGAAAATATTTGAATACGTTTTAGTAAAGATAAGTATTATTGCCAAATACGATTTTAAAAAGGGAGAAATAATATTTAAATTCATTGCTATATGTAATCTTTTAAGATTTTACCATTATTAACATCATTTTGAACTTCTTAATTGCTTTAAGCGCATGTGGCTCGTTAGCAGGCATGATAATCATTTGTCCTTTTGTTAATATGAATGGTTTTCCTGAAATTGTAATTTCGGCCTCTCCATCAAAAACGTATACTAGGGCATCAAATGGTGCAGAATGTTCGCTTAATCCTTGATTCACATCAAAAGAAAACAAAGTTACTGTACCAACATCTTTATTCATCAAAGCTCTACTAACAACAGATTCTTCTTGATAATCAAGCATCGAATCTAAATTTAAAACTTCACTTTTTATATTTTTTTTTTCACTCATAATTGGTCTTCTCAATTCATCAAATTATTATGATATAATAAAGGATGTATTGAATTTAAACCTAAAATCGAACATATTTTAAGCGAGAAATAAAAGGGATTTAATTCCAAAATCGTGCTATGTTTCTTTCATATTAATACAAAAAAATGATTTTTTTGTAAAAAAATATAAAAATCCCCCTTTCTTTTAAGTTTCTAAATGCGTTCTATTAATAAAATGTTCAAATTTAAAAACAAGTATAGCTTTTTACTAGTCTTAATTTTAAATTTTATTATACTACCTATCGGGTTTGTAGCTTCTACCGATTTAACAGATTATCTAAATATCAACTCATCTGGATTAACTACAGAAAGTTTTTTTCAAATTAAAGGATTTTCCAAGAATATGTTATTATCAACAGACGATGGAAATTGGGATCATCATGTAGAACCAATGATTGCTGTAGGTGATAATGGGACACTTTTTGTAGGGTGGAAGAACGCAAATACTCATAATGGAGGGGGAGAGCGCGTAAGTATCGCAAAATCAATAGATAGAGGCGTTTCTTGGACAACTCCATTTGATATGCCAATGTATAATGGGTTGAATACTAAACAATCAGATCCTTGGCTATTTTGGCATAATCAGAGTATCTACTACGCGTATATCGAATGGGAACCAGAGTATTTTCAATATTTAACAACTGACTACTTATCCCAAGTAACAGTAGCTAAAAGTAGTGGTGATATAACAGAGTGGACTACCGCAACAGCCTCATTCGGATCTTATTTTGCTGATAAAGAAACCATATATATTGATGACAATGGTACAATATATGTAGTCTATGATGATGCTGATGTTAGCACTCCAGAGGGTAAAGTAACTATTCGATTAACACGTTCAAACAATGCAGGAGAAAGTTTTCAAGAGATTTCTGTGGTAGGTGTACCATCAGATGGGCATCTCGCTCCATATATAGCATTAGATAGTGAAAATCACATCTATATCGCATCAACTTGGTTAGATATTACAGATGGGGGAGGAAACATTTACTTTACCAGTAGTCAAGATGGCGGATTTACGTTTGGAAACCAAAGTTTTATTAATACCGATGGAAATTATTCTTTTTTAGCCTCAGGTAAAGTCACACTTCCAGTTATTCAATTTGATCAAGAAGATAGACTTTATTTATTATGGGCAGATGTATTTGAGGATGAAGCTCATTCTATTGATATTTATCTTCGATACTCAGAAGATTTCGGTGAAACTTGGAGTAAGCGCTTTCAGGTAAACCCATTGACAGCTGGAAATCAATTTATGCCTGATATGGACATTGATTCTGACGGAAATTTACATATTGTCTACTATGACGCTCCTTCTCAAGGAAATTTTAAACCAAATTACTGTCTTGTTAATTTTACTGGCGAAAATCGAGATAATCCCATATTTAATACCCCAATTGCTATCGCAAACAAAGAAACTTCAGGTAGTTTCTCAAGACCAGGAGATTATCTTACAATTCGTCTTGATCAATATAGTGTCCCACATGTTGTTTGGACAGATGGTCGAAATAATGAATTGGATATTTATT
>CAZRBD010000007.1:43173-50588 GCA_964598265.1 uncultured archaeon | reverse complement strand
TATTTTGCTTCATTTATCTTTATCGTATTCATCTCGATGATAATATCTCTTTCAGCTTCAACATATTCCCTTATGATATCAATCCCAGTATTATTATAGTCAAGTATTTCTTTCTTTTTTAATTCTGTAAATTTATCATCAAAATCGTCTCTTACTTTTGCCAAATTTTGCCTTAATTGTCTGGAATTTAATTTATTTATCAAAACTGATGCCATTCCGAAATTTTTTTCTTCAAGTAATAATATAATTGACTTCTCTAAATGGGAATCTAAATTAATTTTCTCAACCTTATAAGACCCCCACATAATTTCAAGCTCATCATAAATATTTTTTGCAGCTAATATATTTTCATCTTGAACAAAATGCTTAAAAATATGAATTAGAATCTTTGTGAGTTGTGATGTTAGATCTTTCAATTCCTCAAAAAGTCCTTCTCGTTGATATTTATTTACCGCAATATACAATTGTTCTCTTGCTTGTTCAAAATTGTTAATTTCTATTAAGTAATCGGCGACAGCTTGAATTTTTTCGCATATCTCTTTTAATATTGATAGAACAAGTTTATGTCGTAAATTATCAAGGATTTTGAAGGCATTTTCAACATTACATGCTGAAATCCAAGAATTAATTGCCAATTTAAAGGCATCGTTTGTCAATCTTGTATCTAGTGATTCAATACTTGACCATTGTGCGGTTATTTCATACTTTCTAGCTGCTTTTTCATATTCTTTCTTATTAAAAAAAAGATTTCCCTCTCTTATCATGGCGTCAGCGTGTAAATTTTTAAAATTTATCGATTTTATTTTATCACTTTTTTCTAAAATTTTGCTAGCTTCTAAATACAAATTAATTTTAGAATAAAGAAATGCTGCTTGTTCACAAATAATGAAATACTCCTCTTTATTGTAGATTTCTGCTATTATAGATGCCTTTTTAACTGCTTGGGCTGCATAGTAATAATTTTTATTATCGTAATAAATATTTGCCATCTGGATAAAAATAGGAAATCTCATCCATGCATTTTCAATATTTAACGGTGTATCCCCATTAATCATAGCTAAGCTTAATGATTGGAGCGCTTGATGAAAATCTTTAGGGAGGAGATTTACAAAAGCTTCCAAACTAGGATAATTAACCCAAACATTTTCAAGTAGCTCATTTACCGAAATTGGAAGCATCCCATTTTGATCATAAAATATTACAATTGTAGGAATATCTCGCTTTACAGAAAATATATCTGGAAGAATCATTCCAAAAAGCTCTAACTCACCCTCTACTTGTGGATTTAAAAAATAGATTATACCATCTACCATAGGGAGTAAATCATCTAAATCAGCTGAGATACTCGAAATGACGTCAATTTCTAAATCGCATACATCTTCTAGAACTCTAACTTCTTTATACCACTCTAAATAAGTTCCTTTATCTTCCCCTAATTCTTCAAATGCTCTTAAAGCATAAAATTCCAAAATTTTGGGGTCTCCTAGAATTAAAATTTTAAAGATATAGCGCATAGAAGAAATTATTTTTTTTTTAATTAATTATGTAATAAATCTTTATTCATTATTGTTTTATTATTTAGTCTAAACCGGCCATCAAAAATTATTAAACATCTAAAATTAATAGTATAAAATTAATAAAATTATTTTAAAACTATTAAACTCTTTTAAGTATAAATAATGTAGTTTACTTAGTTTTAACTTTTTTTAGAAGTAAATAGGGATTTAATATTGGATTACTTTGAAAGGAATTATCATATTGTTTCACAACGTATGATTCAACAGATGGAGAACTCAATTATTTTAGGGCGAAAACTTATTGATACCGAATTAGATACCGGTATATTGAATTTTCTTATAAAACCGATTGTTAAAGCTTTCTACGATTATTGGAGTTCGCATGATGTGCGCTCTGGGACGCTTAAACAAATAAAATTAACTTTGAATTCGGGAAAAGAGTTACTACAAATTGAAAATTCACAAGCAAATTTTGATAAGATTTTAAATAGATATCTTCAGTCTTATCTAGAGGCAGACCAAACTACGAGACAATGTAACAGAGATCATAAAAATTATGAGAGAATAACACAAGTAGCAAAAGAGACATTTATTAATTACTTAAAAGAAGTAGTTGTATTATTAAGTGTTAAAGAGGATGTAAAGGATTATATTGATTTAAGTAGGGTAGCCTTTAAGTCGAAAGAAATTGCTAAACAAAATTTGTTAAAACAATTGAATTTTACAGAGAGAGGAATTCGGATAGTTGAAGAAGATCCATCAATCCTAAAAGTTCCTGTAGGGAGAAAGATTATTTTGAAAGCATTAAGGCGTGGATTCGAAATAACTAAAAAAGAATTTATTAAAGCGCTCAATGACACATATAATGAAAAATAAGATTAAAGTATTAATTCTATAAATGATTTTCACAACTTAGTTTAGATGTTCCCCATTTTAAATATTTTAACTTGAATGACAATTTGTGTTAAAAACTATCGGAGTATGAAAATGGACCACATAGAAAGAAACTATAAAATCGTAGAGAAACGATTGATTGAGCAAATGGAAACTTCACTTAATTACGCACGAGATCTAATTGATTCAGAATTAGATGCAGGAGTCTTGAATATCATAATTAAACCAATTGTAAAGTCATTTTATGACCATTGGACAAAGGGAGCAAAAAAAGGCACAAAAGCACAAATAAGATTGGCTCTTGATTCAGCAAAAGAGTTAGTGAAAAATGGATCTGTTTCGAGGGAAAAATTTGATCAAATTATTGAAAAGAATTTTCCAACATATCTTGATAATGATCAGACTAATATTCAAACTAAACGAAGCCACAAAAATTACAAATTATTGAAAGATGGCACTAAGAAGAGTTTTATATCACAGGTTGAAGAATGTATCTTATTCTTGAAGGTAAAAGAAGAAGTAAAAGACTATAAAGAGTTATCCCGTCTCGCTTTTGGAGAAAAAGAAATTGCGTATCAAGCACTAAAACGCCAGCTCGATTTTAATGATGAAGGAATTAAAATTGTAGAAATGGATGACACAATATTAAAAGTCCCTGTAGGAAAAAATATTATTGTAAAGGTTTTACGTTCAGGGTTCGAACTCACAAAGAAAAATTTAATTGAAAATCTTGATACTATTTTTAATTAGTACCTCTCATAATTAGGTCTTGATATTATTAAAAAAAAAAACAAGAAACTATTTTGACAGAAACTGCTCAAATTCAGGAGCATCACAATCTTTTACGAGTTATTTTCTTAAATTTATTAATTATCGCTTTTATAACAATATCTTACGTGTATATTTCTGAGCCAATTGGCTCAATATCTACACCTTTTTTAAATAATCAAGAGTTTTCTCTTCAATTTGGTATAACTTTATTAATCTTTTCTTTTTTTTCGGTATTAGCAGGATCAGTGAATGGATTTATCGCTGGATTTTTAGGAGAATTGCTTGTCGAATTGGCTTTTTATAATTCAATATTTATTGATTGGTGTTTTATCGTTGCAATTCTGGGATTTCTATTCGGTCTTTATAAATATAAACCTCTAAAATACCACGAAGGGATAAAAGTTTACTTCACATTTATGTATTTTATCGTAATTTCATTTATTATCTCTGGATTAATCACTTTATTTCAATCAATGTTTTATGAAACCAATTATAGTATAGAAGATATAATTCTCAATTACGGCTTTAATTATTTTCTTAACTCTCTTATTTCAATCATATTTATAGTTCCTATCATTCTGGTTATATATGATAAAATACTTGCTAAAGATGAAAAAGATTTATATTATATGTGGTTAACACACCACCCCATCTCGGCAAGTGATCACACATTTTACCTTAAATTTGGTAGAACAAAAATTTATTTCTGTACTAGATGTTCAGGTGTAATTATCGGTGGATTAATTTCTTTATTTACTACATATTTAACCCAAAAAATCTTAGGTATTGTGATTGATGCAAGAATTGCTCTACTATTAATTATCATCTTACCTTTACCAGTGTTTATTGATTGGGGAACACAAAGGCTACTTCTAAGAAAATCTACTACTGAATCAAGATTACTTACCGGATTCATCGTTGGCTTGGCTTTCCATTTTATGAGCTTTACGTATGACTTATATTTTTATACAGTGCTAATTCTTATTGCTTATTTTTCAATATTTTTCTTATTAGCATATTTTGGACACAAAAAAGAAATGAGACTATTAGAAGAAGAATTAGATGAGCTTTCTTATGAAGAAGCTTTATAAATTCACGTTTTAAAGATGCAAAACATTATCTTTATTCATGGACTTAAAAGTTCTGGGCAAGGTTTTAAGGGACGATTATTTCAAAAAGTGATACCTGGATGTCTTACTCCGAATTTTGAAGAATATAATACTTTAATTTCTAATAAATCATTATTAAAAAAAAGGATGGGGCAGTTAATTGTAATCTTAAAAGAGAAACATCCTTGGGTAATAATAGGCTCGAGTTTTGGAGGACTGATGGCCACAATTTACTCTTGTCAGAATCCTGAGAAAATATCTAAATTAATTTTATTAGCTCCTTATCTATCAACTTTAGAATTAGATCTTAAAAAATATTCACCAATTGATATGCCTGTTATAGTTTTTCACGGAAAATATGATAATGTAGTTTCAATAAAACATTCTAAAACTTATGCTGAGACACTTTTTACAAATCTTACTTATAATATTGTTAATGATGATCATTTTCTCCACAATACAGTAAAAATTTTAGATTGGCCTAAATTGATTAAAACTGTATAATACCAATTAATCAAAAAATTTTGATCTTTTTTAAATATTGGACTCCATTTTTTTTAAAATCAACCCTTGCCAATTTTTTATTATAGTAGTATAAAAAAATAAAATTGTGAAAAATAATGGATATGATAAATTTTTTTGACATTATAAAAATGTGGTATAATGAATTTATTGAATGGTATTTACTACAACCAATTTTCGCTCAATTATTCATTATTATTGGGATTATAACCCTTTTAGCTTTGGCGGTTACGCTCATTTATTACATAGTAAAAGGAATTGTCTATTTGGGATATTACATAATTAAGGGAGTATATTATCTTCTTAAAGGTATTGGATTTGCGTTCTATAAACTATTTGAAGGTTTTTACAATCTGGTATCAGGGAAAACTAAATACCAAACCAAACAGAAATTAGGAAAAAATAGTGAACAAACTTTTTCCAATGAAAAAACATATGAGACAATATTCTGTAGTGAATGTGGAAGAAAATTCACAGATAAAATGGTCCAACAAATAGTTAATTCCAAAAAAACATTTTGTGTGAATTGTGGAAAGGAATATAGATTAATTGATGCGTTTGAATCATTCACTAATGCTTAATTTTTTATTTTAATCTTTTAAGCATAAAAAATTAAAATAAACAAATAAAAACAATATTATATAGGTGTAATAAAATAGCATGTCAATATATATTTGTAGGGAATGTAATTATGCATTTCCTAATGAACTTACACAATTAATTGAACAAAATATTCAAGTTTATTGCGAACGTTGTGGTTCACCTTTTAGCTTGGAAGGGGTAAAATTTAAACCAGCACCAACCCCCATTAGACAAAAAGTCAAACGAGTTACTCTACTATCCCAAAAAAACACATCTTCAGTAGAAAAACTCATACAGTTCTTAAATGTAATATCATTTTTGCCTTTTTTAATATTTAGCTTCATTTCATTTGGATTAATTGCCGAAATTGCCTTTTACGGGTATAACTGGTTCAATATTTTAATTGATCGCTCCTCACTTGGTATAATTAGTTTAGTTCTTTTGATATACGACAGGGTTTATATTTATCCCAAAATAAAAGAGAAAAAGTATGATGAAGTTTTCCTCCATTCACTTTGCTGGGGTATTGTAGGGAGTGTTTTCTTTGGATTAGGAGTACTCATTTTAATTAAAGGAACCTTAATAGTTTTATTTACAATTTTTAATCCTAACAATAAAGATCTCAGAGTTTATGACTACGGGTTACTTATAAAGGATTCTTTAAACGATTTTTCAGCACAAGCAGGGTTTTTAATCATCCTTCTTGGAATATATAACATATATATTGGTAAGTTCTATTCTGGTGTATTTAAATTTGATCTCAATATGATGGATATTCCCTTCTTTGGAGGATCAACTTTAATAAGATTATTTTATGTAGGGTTCCTATTAATTTCAATAGCAGCATTATTAATAGATCTCCGATTAAAATCCAGAATAAAGAAAAGAGAGAAACTAAAATATCAAGATTCGATTCTATTATTTTTCCTTGGAGTTTTTAGTTGTATTTTTTTCGCTGCAGGGATATTTGTATTACTAAAGGCGATAACAATATTTATTTTGATTTTATTTAAACCAACAAAAACGGCTCAACAAAGGCAAATTGAAACAAGATCGCCCTATAATATCCCTTCACAAAGAAGAATCATACAACAACAAGAAGATAAAATCCCTTTAGAAAAAGATCCTGAATTGGAAGAAACAGTTAAACCGACCATAAGCCAACCAGAACTTACTCCTATCCCAGAACCTAAAGAAATTAAAGGAGAAGAAGAAAAAGTCTCTCTAAAAAGTGTTAAAAGAGAAAAGGAGAAAAAAGCAAAGGAACTTAAATTACAACTTCATGACTCACTCTTGCCTGTAAAGGATGAAGAGGATAAAAAACTAGTTCAAGAATATTTTACAAAAATTTTTGCGGTCTTATCTAAAGATTTAAGGAAACAAATTATCGATTTAAAAATTCCAAAAAGAGAAAGGAAGGAATTATTGGAAGAACTTGCATTCTTAGCAAAAGAAGAACAAATCAAGTATATTGAAGCCTTGGTTCTTTTGTATAAGGAGATACCGAAAAAACTAACAAATAGGATTCGAAAGCTTCCTAACGTGAAACCTAAGCATTATGAAAAAATCATTGATCAATTAAGGTATATGGATGTTGATGAACAAACACAATTTGTTCAATTTTTAGAGGAAAATGCATAAAAATGTCGCTTGAAAGGAGAAGAGAACCCAGAGAAACAAATGAAAAAGACACTCTAAAAGATAGTTCATGTAGACGCCTTGATTTTAGTCCTTTACACGAACCAAAGGAAGGAGAAGGGAAATTAGAAAAAGAAGAAGTAACAGAGCAGATTGTTGATGAATTAACAGTACTAGAAAAAGATGTGATAGATATTGTTGCTAGTGTTTTATCGCTAGAAACTGAAAGTAATCAGTGGGAAATTAGAGATAGGGTGGGGGATTTGGTTTTAATAAATTATAGTAATTCAGCTAATATGAAATATCATGGATTTTTATGTGGAGTTATTGTCGATATAAAACAAAAAATTCCTGTATGTGTATCACATGGTTATGTTCCTAC
>CAZRBD010000007.1:19815-43163 GCA_964598265.1 uncultured archaeon | reverse complement strand
GGACAGTACGTTTAGACGCCTTGATTTTAGTCCTTTGCACGATCGAAAGGAAGGAGAAGAAAAATTAGAAAAAAAAGAAGTAGCAAAGCAGATTGTTCATGAATTAACAGTAATCGAAAAGGATGTGTTAGAAATTGCTAAGGATATTTTAAAATTAAAGCGTTATGAAGCTGATTTTGAAATTGAATCAGAAACTCAGATACAAAAATATCCTATAATTGAGAAATTGTATGCTAAATGTATAGCGAAACTTTCCTATAGAAAGGGTTATAGTAAGGAGGAAATATTTATCGCAATTCGAAGCCTAGAAGAGAAGAATTGGATTGTCACCAAAGAGCGTCGTACAAAATTAGAGATACTTACAAATGAAAAGCTTGTTAAAATACTTGATTTCATTAAAGAAAACCCCGGGATCCATGCACGGGATCCAAAGATTAAAATTAACTTAGGGATAACACGAACTCCATTTCTAAAGCATATTATGACTCTTGAAAGATTTAAATTAATACGATCAAAAAAAATAGGAAAATCACTACATTATTTTCTTAGAGATGTACCCCCCGATTATGATAAATTAAAAATTATCTTTCTAAATCAATTAATACCTAAAATTATCGAAGAATTATTTAAGGATGAATCGACAACAATTTCAAGCATGGGAGAAATCTTAGATATTTATCCCGGAACAATTCTATATCATCTTAAAAAATTAAAAGAACTGAACCTTGTGAAGCTTACAAGAAATCAAGCTGGTAACAAAATTCATTTAGTAAATATTGAACTTCTTAAGATTTATAATGAATTTTTCAAAGAACCAGATTTTTCTTTGCTCCTTAAGGGCTTATAAATTAGATATTTCGCTTAACTTTAGGTAAAGCTTTAATCAATAATTTAATAACATTATCAATTCCATTCTCCATGTTAGGATGAATTTCATTTGAATTTTGCAAATCAAATTTAGGATGACCAGGTAAATCAGAGACAGAAAGAACGGATACTGTTTTTAAATTATATAATTTACCTAATAAAAATAAAATAGATGATTCCATATCAATAGAACTTATTTTGATTGAATTTAACGCTCTGATAAAATCTAATCCCTCGCAGAATAAGGCGTCAGTTGTCCATAAATTACTCTCCTTTACAATATTTGGAAAGAGTGAAACAGCTTCACTTAGAAGCAGATCCTTCAATGTATCATGTGGTTTAGAGATATAAACAGATCGATTACCGGTTAAAAGGTTTTGAAATTTCATCATTGGATGAGGAATAGACTCTAATTCGTTTGCTAATGAAGGAAATTCTCTGATATATTGAGGACAAGTTCCATCATCACAATAAGCCAATTTTGGAATCATAATATGCCCTACATCAATGGGAAAATCTTCACCTCCAATTCCTCCACAGAAATCTATTCTTATAATAACTTTAGTTTTAGTTCGTTTCAATGCCTCGATGGCGATTGCACAATTAGGAGCCCCTATCAAGGATCGGACAATACTCACTCTCACATTATTTAACTCGCCATTATAGACTCTGCCGTATATCCGTTTATTCTGTAATTTCTTCAGTAGTTTTTTCATTACAATTTTTACTGCTGGAAGTATCACTATTTCATTAAGATTTGAAGGACTAGTCTCTAAAATCATCCTTACGATTTTTTCCTCAACACTAATAAATTTTAAGCCAAAATTCAGTAATTCGCTTTTTATTTTATTTAACATATTAAATAATTTTTTTCTTTATCCAACTTAACTGAATAAATAGACTAATTTATAATGTATAAGTGTGATACTAATTATATTTGTACTTATAAATTTAAAGAATTTAATTTAATATCTAAATAAAATACATTTATTTATATAAACTAGTGAGAATTCTAAGATCTACGTGGTTTAATGAAAAATCGATACATCATTGACAATAAGATCACAAATGAATTTGTTGAAACTTATACTAAAACAACTTATAGAATAATTGGAGAACTAAAACACTCAGCTATCAAACCCTGTCATTGGTTTGAGCAGAGGTTAATGACTGGAAGAGAAAACCGAAATTGTTATAAAGGTATTTTTGGTATCCAAAGTCATAAATGTTTACAAAATACTCCTTCTCTTCCTTTTTGTAACCATCAATGTGTGTTTTGCTGGAGAGATATAGAAACGGGTTCTCTTGGAAGTGAGTTTAATGTTGGAGCTGATGAGCCAAAAAAAATCGTTGATGAAATGTTACGCCATCATCGAGATATTGTTAAAAACCATCTACCTCTAAGGCGATATCTTGATAATTATGAAATTATGATTGATATTCTTTACTTTTTACTACTAAATCCTAAAAGAAACCATTCCATCAATTCGATTAGCAAAAGATTGCAAGTATCTAAGAATAAAGTCGAACGGGCTATAATTTTATTAAAAAATCAAGAATTTATTAAACCATTTGAGGATTTAGGTCGCAATTTTGAACTAGAGGATGATATTAAATGCTGTATCAGTTCTCGCGATGAATTGGAAATGTTAATAAATAGAGAATTAACTCACCCTGATGACATAATGAATGCACATGCGGAGGCATTAAACCCAAATCATGCAGCAATCTCTCTTGATGGAGAACCGCTTCTTTATCCAAAAATATCTGAATTTGTTCAGGAATTTAAGAACCGCAACATGACAACTTTTATTGTCACCAACGGTACTCTACCAGAAAGAATTCAAAATCTAGATCCTCTTCCATCTCAATTATATATCACATTACCAGCTCCCAATGAAGAATTATATAAAAGAATTTGTCGTCCAATGATAAAGAATGGATGGCAAAAGATAATGGATTCGCTTGGAATGTTAGACACCTTATCAGGGAGAACATTAGTAAGATTGACAGCAGTGAAAGATCTTAATCTCAATGAGAAATTCCTAGAAGAATATTACAAAATAATAGAGAGTGCAAATCCAAATTTTTTCGAGATTAAAGGTTTTACTTTACAGGCAAAAGCTTTGCTAATAAAAGAAAGATTGAATAATGAAAAAGCGTTAAAAGATTATTTTCCAGAATTTGATTATTTAGAGAAGTTTGCATTGAAATTTGAAAAAATAAGTGGGTTCCCGTTGATATATAAGAATGAAAGGAGTAGGGATTTTCTATTTGCGGTAAATTGGGATAAAAATTCTGATCCAAAATTAAAAAATTTGTAGCATGTACGGACAATAATTTTTAGGCTTATTTTAAACGTTTTTTAATGGTTTTCTTTAATTGTAATAAATTAGTTTTTTTTAAAGCGGAAAATTCTAAATAGGTGATATCCGCTTGTGTTATTTTTTCTCTATTATTTAACTGGACTAAATTTAAACCAAAATCTTTTAAATTTTTTACCAGCAAATTTATAATTCTTTTTCTATCAAAATTTGAAATTTTATCAATTTTATTAAGAATAATTAAGAGAGGAATATCAAATTCTCTTAAAAATTGAATCAATTCGATACTTAATGGTATTGTTTTTTTATTTTGTATAACATATTTATTTATCTCATCCTCAATTCTAAGGACATTTATAACAACTAAACCAAAGAAATACTTTTGATGATTTTTTTCAACATGAATCACTATTTGTTTCTTTAAATGCTCACTTCGTCTTCTACTTGAATGACCTAAATGGCCAAATCCAGGGAGATCAATAATCTCATAAGGTAATTTAATTTGAGTTATAGATTTTATTAACAAAGTACTACCAGGTGTTTTGCCAATTTTTCCTTTAAATTTCCTAGGATTCGGTAATAGTAGTCTTGTAATGGAACTCTTCCCTACATTTGAATTTCCTATAATCAACAATGAAGGTTTTTCTTGTTTCACTTTTTTTCTCACTTAGATTAAATATCAGATATCAAGAAAATCATCCTTAAGAAAATCGTTATACATTTTTTTCTTCTCTTTTTCCTTTAGAACTGGTCTCGTGCTGATAGGGTCACCAGCTTTTTCTAGAATTTCTTTTAAAAGATCTATGGATACATTAATTTTAAACTTTCGACCTTTCATAAATCGAACAACTTGTTTATTGTTTAAAGTTAATCTTAATATGTATCCCAATCCGAAGTAAAATTGATGTTCCGGAATTGAATCAATTGGAGATTTACTTGTTATCTCCTTTAAAACATCAAATAATAAAGATTTTGAAGCAGTATGATCATCTATGCCAAAAACTAAATAGTGAAGAGCATGATACCATATTTTTTCTCTTTTATTCGAAACATATTCTAAAAAATTATCAGGGGATACAGCTTCTTCCTCTTCAAGTTCTTTTCTTTTAAGAAGTTCTTCTTTGATTCTTTTCTCTAACTCATTGGACACCTCATGAGTCGGTTGAATCCCCTCTACATCTTCGGAAGAACCCTGCACTTCATGTTTAACTGTTTCAATTGCATCCTGAATTTCTCTTAATTCATCCAAATCTATTTCATCCATATCTGAAAAATCTGTAAGCATTGCTTCTTTAAGATCATATTCTTCTTTTAATTCTTCTCTAATTGCATTATCATTTCCATCATCTTTAATCAAAACTTTAGTAACTAAATTCTCCCCCTCTTTGACTTTAATGATGGCCTCTTGAATTTCTTGAAGTTCCTCCATATCTAACTCATCCAAATCTGAAAAATCAGATTTTAAAGCTTCCATTTCTTTAATGTAAGCTTGTAAATCATCACCCTCAAATTCTTCTTCCTCAAGTTGCCTTTTAATTTCCTCGTTCTCTTCATTCTCATTCATTAACTTATCCTTATCCAAAATGAACTAACTATTTTATGTTTTAATATTAATATTGATATTCGTATAATTAAAATTATTCTGAACATTAATTCAAATTAATATGGATACAATTAACTTAGATAATTACAAAGGTATAATTTTCGATTTAGACGGAGTCATTTTTAATATTACAAATGCAATACGAAAAGCGGTTGATGATGGAATTGAAAAATATCAATTGAATATTAAGCGAGATTCTGTGATGGAAGAAGTAGCTCACCTAATAGAAGAAATTCAAAACTATCCTGTACCTAAAATCCTACTAAATTCTTATGATCTCTTAAAGTTAGAATTTTTAAGGGGAATAAGCTTTTTCAAAAGATTAAGGATTGCTATTTTTCTATTTAATCAATTCAATAAGTATAAAGACTCTGAAGCCACAATTTTTAAAAATATAGATGGATTGATAGCAAATTTATTTAAGAAAAAACTAAATCTAGCGATTTTAACAAATAATAAAAGTTCATACGCAGAAGAAGTGTTAGGCAAATTTAATCTTAATATGTATTTTAGTACAATTTTTGGCTTCAACGATGTGACAAAAGTTAAACCCAACCCTGAAGGTATAATCAAAATCCTAGACAAATGGAATATAAAACCTGCACAAGCAATTTTCATTGGTGATATGACAACAGATATAGATGCTGGTAAAGCTGCTAAGGTCAAAACTGTGTGCGTAGCATCTGGTCTATCACTCAAGACTAATTTACTTAAACATAAACCGGATATTCTAGTTGATAATACGGATGAATTAATAGAGATATTTAATTTTTAGGGTTTAAAATTACTACAAACTGTAAAAGTCAAAAATTCTTTAAGATTGAGGTATATAAATCTAAATTCCTTAATTTTATTAAATAATCGGTGTAATTCTTAATATTTCTTGATATTTCAATGATATTACATATTATATTAAATTGTTTTAAGGAAAATTTAAAATATCATAATTTTACTACATAAGAAAGAATAAACTAGAAATAGATAATTTGAAAAAAATGTGTGCATATGAAAAAGGGTTTGGATTCAAGGTCACTGTAATTGGTGATGGAGCAGTTGGAAAAACTTCCCTTATCAAAAAATATACGCAAGGTTCTTTTCGAAAAGAGTATATCTCAACTTTAGGAACACAATTCTCAAAATATGAGGAGTTAATTGATGGAGACAAAGTTGAACTATTTATTTGGGATATTGCAGGGCAAGATTCATTTCAAGCTTTACGAGCACGGTTTTATACTGGGAGTAGTGGGGCAATTGTAGTTTTTTCTCATTCTGAAGAACAACCACAAACTTGGGATCATGTGGAAAAATGGGTTTCTGATGTTAGAAAGCATTGTGGAAGTATACCCTTGGTTCTTTTTGGAAATAAAATAGATTTAGTTGATGAGACAACTCTAGATGATTCGAATCTTAGAGGCGATACTAATGTAGAAAAATATGCTAAGGAAAACAGATTTATAGGTTATTATAAAACAAGCGCATTAACCGGAAATGGTGTAACTGATGCGTTTAAAGCCCTAGTTAAAAAACTTTATATGATTGCTAAAATCAGTAGTTTCTAAGTTATTCTTAATTTTTTCAAACCTAATTTTGGATAGTTTGAAAAATAAACAATTTTTAATTTAAAAATAAAGAATTAAAAGTAATTTAGGATCGTTTATAAATAAAACGCTCCCAACTCCTAGTGCTTGGCATTTCTAAAGGCATATTTTTCCGTTTGCGAATTTCTAGGATTAGATCTTCTTCTAAACTCTGAGGTACTTTCTCAAAACCTAAGAATTCATAACCAAAAAAGGCTCTTCCTTGAGTAGATCCCCGAATATCGTCAGCAATTCCAATTGTTTCTGCCGCAGGAATCTTACCTTGGATTCTTACATATTCACCCTCTAGGATAACATTGAGTATTCTTCCACGGCGTTTAGTAATGATGGCAGTGACTCCACCCTCTGTTCCCTGTGGTGTTTTTATGTCTATTTTTTGAATCGGTTCAAACAGATGAGCTCCAGCTTCTAACATTGACAAAGAAAGGGCTGAGAAAGTCATTCCAGCAATCTGCCCATACCCCGTGTGTCTAGGATCCTCGTGCACAACCAGGTCTATAAACACAGCTTTTATACCTGCTGCAGGTTCTTTCGCTAATATACAGTTTCCTAACCAATCTCGAAACGCGGCTGATAAATAAGATTTTACTCTGTCAAAACGTTGTAAGCCAGAAGTACCATTTACCAATAGGCTTCCTTGGTAAACATCTACAATTCTGCGTGCTTCTTTTGCATCCCACCCTGCTTCTTCTCGTAATATTTTGGCTCTAACCTTATCATTTTGTAGATCATTAACTTTTCTGCTTTCAATTAACTTTTCAGTTGTAGCGTCCAATGGTTCTATATACATTAAAATTCGATTATGGGTATTTGCGGATTTTGTATGAAAATTGGGACTCTTTTGTGTAATCTTCTCTCGATATACGATGATTGGCTCTCCAATATTAATTTTTACCTGATTGTTTATTCTTTTAGTCAAAATTTCTATTTGGAGAGGGTCAATTCCGCTTAGAATAAATTCCCCCGATTCATTATCTCTTCTATATTCTGCTGTAGGATCAGCCTTAATCCATTTTCCTACAACGTCATCCAATTTATCAATTTCATGGGGATCTTTAGGTTTTATACTCCTTGAAACTACAGCTTCACATGCATAGTTTATTTTTTCAAAAGAAGGTATTCTCTTTCTCTCCTCTTTATCTTTAGGAACATCATTTCCTAACATAAATGTTTCACCGGAGGGGCAAATAAATCCAAAAATGGCAAATAAGTTACCAGCAGGGATTTTGGGAATATCCAAAAGATCTGTAATTTCCATAACACCCAATCTCTTTACTCTGTTTTTGGAATCACTATTAACGAGATAAATTGTATCAGTTTGATTAAATGTACCTGAAAAAACTCTTCCTATTAATGTAGCGGCATAATTTCTCTTAGGGTCCAAAAAAATTTTAGTTATCATCCCATAGAGAGGTCCGTTAGGGTCGCTCTTTTGAAGTGCTTGACCTAATTCGGAACTTAAATCTCCACCCCATATGTGGGGGATCCTATATTTTGCTGCTGATACTGGATCAGGAAGATGATCAACAACCATTCTTAACATTGGTTCATCTAGTGGTAAATTGTCGCGTAACCATTGAACATCTCCCTCATTATACTTAGCAAAAACATCCTGAGGTTTCAAACCTTTTTCAATTAAGATTTCATAGGTAAAACCCCATCCATGTTTCGCAGATCCTACTGTAACTGAATTCTTAGCAAAATCTACAGTCCATTTAGACCCTTCAGGTCTAACTTTTTTAATTAATTCATTGGCTTCTCTCGTAATTTTATCAATTTTCGCAAATGTGTCTTGAGGACTCAATTTCAGTTCACTAATTAATCGATCTACCTTATTTATGAATAGAACTGGTTTGCAAAACTCTTCTCCGACTGCTAAACGAATGTTTGTCTCTGTTTGCGTCATTACTCCTTCTAATGCATCTATCAATATAATGGCACCATCAGAACCCCTTAATGCCCGAGATACCTCACCTGTAAATGAGATGTGCCCCGGTGTATCATTAATCTGAAGAATAAACGGATCTTCATCATCAGGTTTTCGAGAATCGTTAAAAGATAGTAGTACTACGCTTGTAAAGATAGTAATACCTCTAGCTTGCTCTTCATCATCAGAGTCAGTCATTTGAAGTTGTCCGGCATCTTCGGGTCTCATTAAACCAGCTCTTCTTAAGAGATAATCTGTTGCTGTCGTTTTACCATGATCGATATGAGCCACGATTGAAAATATCCTTTTTTTGGAATAATCGGTACTCATCACCATCCTTATGATATCCTCAGGGTTTTTAACTTTAACCATTATATAGTCACCTTATTCTAATCTATTTTGATGATATAACTGAGGTAAAAAATACGAGAAATGATAAAAAATTTACGATTTGGAAACAAAAATACATTTTTATGGGTGACATAGGAGAAGAATTTGTCGTAATATACATATAAATAATACATATTTAAAAATAATTGATTTCATTATTATACTAAATTAGTACATGGGTTAAAACTAAAGGTCTCTAAAGTTGAATGATTTTTTTATAATGAATATTTCCACCACTGTTGTCATTTTTCTAGCAACAGTAATTTTTGCACGCGTATGCTTTGAAAGAAAAGATCTCCTTTCATGGTTGTTTGCATATATATCAGCTACTTTATCTGAGATTTTCAGACTTTTTTCTCAAGAGCAGTATGATACTTTTGAAATAATTTCTTATACTTTTTCAGCCTTAAGCGTCTTGTTATTTATTATTGCGGTGTCTTATGAATATTATCAAACATTTTCAAAAACTAATAAGTTGGAAGTAATCCCTATTACTTTTTTAATTACAGCTCAACAATTAACAACCTTATTATTACAAATCACCGTTGCAATTCTTCTAATCATTGCACTTTTCCTGATAATAAGAATATATCTAAAGAAAAGAACATTAATTCATGCTTTTATGTGTTTTATTATGGTTACAGGACTGATGCAACTAATTGCAAGTATTTATCGTGATGTAGGATACCCAAGGGCAAACGAATTTTTGGAATTCTCAAGGATAGTCATGGCTACTATGATGCTTATTACTGGTATTATCGCTATTATTGAAGAAAGGATAGTGAAATCAGAAAAAAAATATAGATTGGCATATAATACTGCAGAATTCTATAAAGATCTATTTATTCATGATATTAACAACATACTTCAAAATCTAGAATTTTCATTGGAGATACTTTCTCAACAGTTCGAAGAAGATAAAAATGGAAAAAAAATAAAAGAAATAATAGAAATTGCGAAAAATCAAGTAAATCGTGGAGCAGATTTAAGTTTAAACGTAAAAAAACTCTCAGATATGGAAAGTGGAATAATTCAAAATAAAGAGATAGAACTCATCAAGATTATAAAGGAAATAATTAACAACATCGAATTAAAATTTCCAGAAAAAAACCTTACTATTAATTTAGAACTTTTACAAGACACTAATATTGTTATAGCTAACGATTTAATAGTAGATATATTCAGAATCATACTAAATAATGCAATACGCTATAATAATAGTTTAAACACAGAGATTTTAATAAAAGTATCTAAGGAGTTGATCAACAGTGTTTATTATGTAAAAATAGAATTTATTGATAATGGAATTGGAATCCCGGATTCATTAAAGAAAAATATTTTACAATATGTCTATAAAGATCTTAAGAGCTTTAAGAGAGTAGGGCTTGGATTATTACTTGTAAATGAAGTTATTAGGAGTTTTAAAGGAAAAATATGGATAGAAGATAAGGTTAAAGGAGATTATTCACAAGGAAGTAATGTTATAATTTTTATTCCACAAGCTCATATGTAGAACGGTAACACCATATTTTTTAAGATTTCTATAGTTCTCCTCCCTGAAGGAGTTTTAGTTTCAATAACATTTGAAATATTTATGATTTTTAAATTAGCTGGTATTTTTTCGATAATAAAATCTTGTAAAAAATTAAAAAAATCATGGTATTCTCTTAAAGTTTCCACACATAAGTAACCTTCTTTTTCAAAATATTCTGGGTTTTTTTCCTTAAATTTAATAGCATGCGCTCTTTCTTTCACAGGAGGTCCTTTCCGAATATAAACTTCTGTAATGTTTGGCTTATCGCAATAAATTGCTAAATTATATTGATTGTATTGGTCTTCAAAATATACTTCAAATATAATCTTTCCGAACCGTTCATAACGTGAGAATTCTCTTTCTCCATTAGCTTTAATACTTTCTCCCAGAGCATATAATTTGTCTCTATTAATTGTGTAATGAATTTTATCGTCAGTATTAATTAATTCTAATATATAAATTTTCGAAAAAATAGGATCTCCTCTCTTAGATAAATCAATTTCTGGAATAAGGTTAATTACAAAAAAATCTTGTTTTGGTTTTTTCAGAAATTCGCTAATTTTATGATTACAATATTTATATGCTTTTTCAGATATTGCCGAGGCGACGTTTCGGTTTTTATCAACTGGATCTATTATTATTAGATGGTCATCATGAAAATGGACGATCTTTCTTAATTCATCCTCATTTCTCTTGTAATAATCCAAAGGGATCTTGTCTAAATCTTGAAAATTATTTAAAAGATTTATTAAGTCTCCAAAGTAGTAAATTAATAATTCTGCACTATACCCTATAAAACCTATTTTTCCTACAGGACTTTTATCTCCGTAGCTATAGCAAGATTTAAAGATCTGTTTTAATATTCTGACATCATTTTTTTGTTTCTGGTTTAATTCTTTTTGAATAAAACGACCATGCCAAGGAGATCTATCTACTGCCGTTATAGGACCATTTTGATTTATGAAATCTAAGTTCAAATCAAAATATAAGACTATATCTATCTTTATTTTTGTGTTATCTAAAAGATAATCTACAGTAACATAAGGATGTTCTGCGTATAAGAGACGTGGATTATGAAATTCTTTTAAAGTTAAACTCGGAATAATCCAGTTGGTACATAACTTTAAAAAGTCTTTTTTGGTTTCTTTTTTTCTTTTATTTTTACTTAATCCTTTAAATTTGGGCTTATATTTTTCATAATCTAATCCAATAAAGAGATCGATATCAAAATCGTTTTTTAATTGTGTCTGTTTAATTCCAGTAGATCCTTGAGGTTCGATCTTTTTGTAAGTGATATTTAAGTCCTTAGCTTTTATTTCTATTAAATTACTCAATTTTTTAGTAATTGATTTCATAAGATCAATTTCTTGATCTGTTGGATGAATTTTTCTTAAAATTTCGGTTAAAACAGCACTAATTGAAGACATGGCACTACAAGTGATTTCAAACTCTCGAGAAATATCAAATATCTTAATATAAAATAACTATATTCTTTCAAAAAAACCTTATGAATATCTTTTCTAACTAAAATTATATTGAAAGACTGAAAAGGTGTAAAGATAAGGAAATAAATCACATTCCCCACCAGGGATGAGTAACTTTACGCATTATTATGATAAATTCTCGTAGGGCTTGCTTTTGATCTGTAGTTAATTCATCCGCAAACCTCCCCATCAATTGCCGAACATGGGATTCTGGAACATTTACAAATAAAGTCTCATCTTTTTCGATGTCTTTTCCTATTTCAATTCCACGAATAGATATAGCAACTTCAGAGTCTTTTGGTGCTTTCTCTAATGTCTGACCCTTATCTTGAATTTGATGAATCCTCCTTACCTTAATACCTTTATCAGTAATTAAAGGAACTTTAGGATATAAAGTTCCTGCTTCAACTTGGACACCAAAAACAGCGGGATCTGAGTTTCTAAATATAAAATCAGGAAACATTTTTAACTTCGCAGGTAGAATTAATTCACTCAATCCCATTGCAGTGTCTTGTGCTCTTTTTATTTCAGAATATTCAATAAATTCTTCCAATAATCGGTAGATAACATTGTTCGTAAAAATTCTGATATTATTAATAATCGCCTGTTCATTGGCTTCTGGTAGTATTGGAACATTAAAACCTAAAACAGAAGCAGAATACGGGTCTAAACCTTTTACTATATTCGCATTGATAATATCCTCTTTTTTTATTGGTCCTACATCAGCAATACTGATTTTCACGCCATTTTTTGTAAAATGATTTTCTAAAGCTTCAAGGGATCCTAGTGTATCTGCTTTTAAAACAACTCCAGCTTTATCAGTCTTTATACGAATACTTTCTACTTCCGATTCAATTTCTTTATATACGGCATCAAATTCTGATTGGTTACCTATTCCTCTAAATGGAGATCCTGCTACCACACCATCAATGTTTGGTGCTAAAATCTTAATACCGGCTGCAGCACTCACTGTATCTACTGAATCAAATTTTTGTCTTGGATCTCGTATCTCATCCAATGGTTTAGGCATTAATAAAGCTCGTACTTTTGATTTTATGGGTTTTTCTAAACCTCCTACGATAAATTCATCGCCTTTATTGATTATACCATCATATATTAGAATATCCATTGTTTTCCCTTGCCCTCTTTCCTTTTTGACTTCTAAAACCACCCCTTTAGCAGCTCCCTCAGAAAATTTAAGATTTGTTGTGAGATATTGTTGAACTAATCCCATCAAAATCATTAATAGGGTCGAGATACCTTCCCCCGTTTTGCCACTAGTAGGTACTATCGCAATTTTTTTCGTAAAGTCCTTAATTTTATCATATCTATCTATTCCTTTGAATCCTTCTTCCATAAAATTTACCATTATTTGTAAAACTTTTTCATCTAAGAAATCTTTTACATGAGGTTTTTGAGTATTATATGAATCAAGAAAATCTGCATCTTTTATTGATCTCCAACCAGACACTCTATCAATTTTATTTGCGGCAATAATGAAGGGTGTTTTTTTTTCTTGTAAAATCCTTACAGATTCCCAAGTTATTGGCATTGTACCAGCTGTTACGTCAATTACTAAAATAGCAATATCTGCGACAGCTCCGCCTCTTCTACGGAGATTTAAAAATGCAGCATGTCCGGGAGTATCAATAACTAACATGCCTGGAAGATTTATTTTTTTCTCAGCAAACTCTTGTTTAGATTTTTTTAAAAATTCTTTAATATCTTCTGTTGGAAAATAGGAAGCTCCGATATGTTGTGTAATTCCGGCAGCTTCTCGTTGTTGTACAACTGTACCTCTAATATAATCTAATATTGTGGTTTTACCATGATCTATATGCCCCAAAATGCAAACAATTGGAGCCCTAATTACCTTTTTAATATTGGAAGTTGACATCTCTAACCATCCATTGAATTAATAGAATATATAATTCTTATAATTGTTAGTTTAAAAAAAGTAATGGAAGATTAAGAAATTTTCTCATTATAGATATCTTCTCAAGCATTATTTAGATATTTTTTTAGAAATTGAGATGTGTAAGACTTTTGATTTTTAATTATTTCTTCCGGAGAGCCCATTACAACAATTTCTCCTCCTTTCTCTCCTCCTTCAGGCCCTAAATCAATGATATAATCTACAGATTTTATGACTTCCATATTATGTTCAATTATAATCACAGTATTCTCCTTATCAACAAGTTTTTGAAGTACTTTTAGCAACATTTGTATATCAAAAGAACTTAATCCAGTTGTAGGCTCATCTAATATATAAAGTGTGTTTCCTGTACTAGTCTTTCTTAACTCTCTTGCAATTTTTAAACGTTGAGATTCACCGCCACTTAAGGTAGTTGAAGACTGTCCTAATTCTAAATAACCTAGCCCTACATCAACAACTGTTTGTAAAGTTCTTTTTAAATTAGGAATTAATTCAAAGAATTCTAAAGCTTGCTGGAATGTCATTTTCAAGACATCTGATATTGTTTTCCCATGATACTTAATCATTAATGTTTCTGAATTATATCTTCTTCCTCTACACAAATCACACATAATATATACATCTGGTAAGAAATACATTTCTTTAAGAATATAGCCTGTACCCTTACATTTTTTACAATGCCCTGTTTTCGTATTAAAACTAAATCGTCCTTTATTATAACCTCGTTCTCTTGAGTCCTGTAGTCTAGCAAAAATATCTCTAATATAATCTAATGCTTTTGTGTAAGTAGCAGGAACAGATCGGGGAGTTCGGCCAATAGGAGATTGATCTATATTAATTATTTTATCAATTTGCTCATACCCAGAAATTTTATCAAAATTACCCTCTTTAATTTTTGAACTGCGTATATTTATTTGATTATGTAACCCTTTAAATAAACATTTTATTATTAGACTGGTTTTACCAGCTCCAGATACCCCTGTTATGCATGTAAACAACCCGAGTGGGATTTTTACGTCAATATTCTTTAAATTATTTTCTTTAGCTCCTTTTATTTCGACAAATTTATTATTAGAAATTCGTCGATTTTTAGGAATAGCAATCTTCTTTTTTCCCGATAAATATTTTCCAGTCAAGGATGAAGACTTAATAATATCTACTATAGTTCCTTCAGCTACTATTTCCCCGCCATCTTCACCGGCTAAAGGTCCTAGATCAATAATATGATCAGCGCTACGCATTATCGCCTCATCATGTTCAACCACTATAACTGTATTTCCTAAATCTCTTAATTTTTTTAACATATCAATTAGGCGGCTGATATCTCTTTGATGCAAACCGACGCTTGGTTCATCCAAGACATATAAAACGCCCACTAGACTAGAACCAAGTTGTGTAGCTAATCTTATCCTTTCTGCTTCACCAACTGATAATGTACCAGAGCGTCGATTTAATGCTATATAATCTAATCCAACATTTTTTAAAAAAGATAACCTATCTAATATTTCTTTCAGCACATCTTTAACGATCTTCTTTTGAATCTCGTCCAATTTTAGTTTTTTAAAGAATTTTAGCGAATCTTTAACAGCTAAGCTTGATAAATCAGAGATATTTAAATTATCAATTGTAACAGCTAAACTCTCAGGTTTTAATCTCTTACCATTACACTGAGGACAGTTTATATGGTTCATAAAGCTCTCATATATTCCTCGTGCCCAATCAGAACGTGTTTCCATATATCTTCTATGGAGCATTGGTATAATTCCCTCAAAAGGTTTTACAACCTGCCAAGAAGATTTAAATTCACCATTTTGATTTTTAATATCTTTATTTTCACTGACAAAGTGAAATTCAAGCGATTCATTTTCAGTACCAAATAATATTTTATGAAGCTTTTTTGGATCTATATCTTTAATGGAAGTTTTATCCGTATCAAATCCATAATGTTTTGCAACTTGATCTAAGGATTGCCAAAAATAACCTGTCACATTTCCGAAACCAGGAATATCTCTAATAGGTGTTTCTTGGAGGGAGATCTCTAAATCATTTCCTAATATTAACCCATAATCAAATTCCAATACATTACCCAATCCATTGCAGTGTTTGCAACTCCCGTGTGGTATATTGAATGAAAACATTTTATGATCCAATTGGGGAAAAGAAATCCCACAATCGACACAAGCAAGATGTTCTGAATAAATCAGTTCTCTTTTTTCAACAACTTCAATAATAACTAATCCTTCAGATAAATCTAACGAGGTTTCTATGGAGTCAGCCAACCTTGTTTTTATATCCTTACGCATAACTAATCTATCGATAATTACGTTGATATTATGTTTCACATTCTTTTCCATTGAAATATCTTCATCTAATGTGTATTGAATACCATCAATTTCAACCCGCACATATCCTTGTTTTTTCAGGTCTAATAATAACTCCTTATATTCTCCTTTTCTATCCCTTATGATTGGCGCCTTTATTATAAATTTTTGATTTTCCTTAATGGAGGTTAGAAGTTGCTCAATTATTTGTTGAGGTGTTTGAGGCTTTATTTCTTTTCCACAATCTGGACAGTGGGGAATCCCTATATTTGCAAACAGTAATCTATAATGATCATATATTTCAGTTACCGTCCCAACCGTACTCCGAGGATTTTTTGAAAGTGCTTTTTGTTCTATTGCAATTGCAGGAGATAAGCCTTCTATCGAATCTACATCGGGTTTATCCATTTCTCCTAAGAATTGTCTTGCGTAACTCGATAATGATTCCAAAAACCTTCGTTGGCCTTCCGCATACAGAGTATCCATAGCTAACGACGACTTTCCACTTCCACTTATTCCAGTAATAACTACTAATTTGTTGCGTGGTATTTTCACATCAATATTCTTTAAATTATTCTGCCTAGCGCCTTTAATAATAATATAATCATGCATATTCTATTATTTTATTTTAAGATATCTTAATTCTGGAAATCAAAAAAGTTTTTCTAAAGTGATATAAAACCTTACACTTGTATTAACAATTTAAAGATAATATGTAGAAAATAATTATACAAGTTATAAATAATCATCATCTAACTCTTTGTTTTCCTCTTTATTAATAAATGGTTGAAAGAAAGCCACATCTCTTTCAAGATCTTCTAAAAGATCTGTTCGTTTAAGCCCAATTGAAAAATCTAAGTTATCCAATAATGCTAAAGAGATTATAACTTTCTTAAATATTTGTATTTATTTTTGTAAGGCTTACTAATCCACCAAAGTTGTTAACTCTTATTCCCGCTTCAGATTCAGCATTGACTATTTTAGTTATAATCCCCTGATTTTTCGCGATCTGTAGTATTCGATGAATTCGATTTTTCTGCCGGGAATTCTCAAGATATTCATCTGTAAGTATAATATAACTAGGCTTTATTTCATAACTTTTCCATTTTTTATCTATTTCTTTTTCAATTTCTTTAACCGTGTAAAGTATTTTGGAATAGTCACTGGGCTTGTTTATCAATTTATCTAGATCTTCTAATATTAATAATCCTTCTTGATTTGATGTTTCTTCAACCGCTTCTTTAAAAAAATCCTGCCTTACAAGATAATTTACATTTTTTATGGTTTTTGCTAAACCTATTATTTCAGTAAAAACAGCTGTGTATTTTCCTTTCTTTAATAACCATAAATGGCGTTTATTTATATGATAAAGAAATTCTTTTGAGTAATCTTTTTTTGGAGGTGATGCGATTAAGACGCTTTTAATGCCTTCTTTTATGATTGGTCGTAAATTATCTACTATAGCTTCATGAAAATGGTATACCTGCTTGTCATCTTGATTTTTTCTTTTTCTTCCCCGCTTAATGATAATATCTGGTTTTATTGATTCGCTAAAAATTCTCCAGAATACGGCACTATCATCTGTTAAACCGATAAGTAGACCTACTGGATGTCCACGCCTTTTCCGAATTTTTCTTTTCTTTGACATAAAAAATCCTTAATACACATATCTAAAAATAGTCACAGTAAAAAAATTCATTGATTGGGTTAATACAAAGTCACTTTTTAAAACAATCAAAACATCTGAAGATCTTTACCGGAAACTATTTTTCCGGTAATTAATTTACCTCAGATACGAGTTTCTCCAAACTAGCACCCTAAAAATGCTGACTATAAAGAATTAATAAATCAGATTTCACCTTAGAAGCATATTTGCGAGCTCGTAAGAGGAAATATATATTCTCGAATGATATTTAAATATCTATTTTATTATTTTTTCGAATTTCCTTTATTTTATCTCTTAAAAAAGCAGCATCCTCAAATCTAAGCTCTTTTGCTGCCATAAGCATCTTATTTTCTAGATATTGAATTATAATATCAATATCTCCTTCAGTTTCCAATTGTTTTATCTTGTTATGGACTGAATGTTTTAATCTTTTTACTTCTTTTTCTTTATATTTTTGTTCTTCCGAGAGAGAGGCGAGGATATTTTTCTTAATTGTTTGTGGTGTGATATCATTTTCTTCATTATGCTTTATTTGCTTATTTCTTCTCCTATCAGTTTCATCTATTGCTGCCTTCATAGCAGAAGTAACTTTGTCAGCATATAATATTGCCCTCCCATTTACATTCCGAGAAGCCCTTCCTATCGTTTGTATTAATGATCTTGTATCTCTAAGGAATCCTAACTTATCTGCGTCCAAAATAGCTACTAATTGCACTTCTGGTAGATCTAAGCCTTCACGCAGAAGATTAATACCAACTATTGCATCAAATGTTCCATTTCGTAATTTTCTCAGAATCTCAAAACGTTCAACGGTATTTACTTCAGAATGGAGATATTCAATTTTCACATGTAATCCAGAATAGTATTCAGCAATATCTTCAGACATTCTCTTTGTTAATGTTGTTATTAATACACGTCCTTTACGTTTTACCACTTTTTTTATCTCTCCCAATAAATCATCAATTTGGTTTTTTGCTGGCCTAATTTCAACTTTAGGGTCTACAAGTCCTGTTGGTCTTATTACTTGTTCGGCAGAAACACCATTACTCCTCTCTAATTCATAAGCTCCGGGAGTAGCACTCATAAACACGATGAATTTTATTTTATTTTCCCACTCTTCGAAGGTTAGAGGTCTATTATCAAATGCGCTTGGTAAACGCCAACCATAATCAACAAGATTTTTCTTGCGAGATCGGTCTCCACCTATCATGCCGTGGATTTGTGGTATAGATACGTGACTTTCATCAACAACAATTAAGTAGTCTTTTGGGAAGTAATCCATAAGGGTCATGGGAGGCGTTCCCGGAGCCCTAAGAGATAGAGGTCTAGAATAGTTTTCAACACCCTTACACCATCCCATTTCTCGAATCATTTCCAAATCAAATTTTACTCTTCTCTCAATTCGTTGTGCTTCAGCGTACAATTTCCTAGATTTAAAATATTCGATCCTTTCTTTTAGTTCACTCTCAATTAATTCTAATGCCTTTACTTTGTTTTCTTCAGGAATTATGAAGTGAGTTGCTGGAAAGACTCTAAAATTTGGTAAATTTCTTAAAACTTTGTTAGAAATTGGATGGATTTCTTGAATTGATTCAACTTCATCACCAAACAGCGAAATACGTAATGCAATTTCAGTATACGCAGGAAAAATATCAATGATATCACCATGAACTCTTACAGAACCGGGCTTAAAATCAGCTGTCTTTCGCTCGTAACTAATTTTAATTAATCTTTGGAGGATTTCAGATCTCTTAATAAATTGTCCTACTTCTAAATACAAGGTCACTGATTCCCAATATTCGGGATCACCAACTCCATAAATACATGAAACAGTGGCAACAATTATAACATCTTTACGTGTTCTTATTGCATGGGCAGCTGCTAACCTCAACCTTTCAATTTCTTCATTTACACTGAAATCCTTTTCTATGTAAAGGCTAGTTACAGGGAGATATGCTTCTGGTTGATAATATTCATAATAACTAACAAAATAGTGAATTGCGTTTTGTGGGAAGAGTTCTTTTAATTCACTATATAATTGAGCACAAAGTACCTTATTTGGAGACATTAAAAGGGTTGGTTTTTGTACATCTTGTATAATGTTTGCTATTGTAAACGTTTTACCTGTTCCAGTCGCACCTAACAATGTTTGAAATCTCTTACCTTCTCTTATATTTTTTGATAACCTTGAAATTGCTAATGGTTGATCGCCTTTTGGAAGGTATTTTGAATGTATTTTAAAATTTAAATTCATTATTAGGTAATTTGAAATCTTTTGTTATAAATAATTTAATTTGATGCTTATTTAAACAAGGAGTCTTAGATGATCAAATGAAAGATAATTTTTGATTTTTACTAAAAAAAAGAAAAAACTATAGTAAATTTAAGAAATTTATGTTAGGTGACGATTTCTTCATGCAAATATTCTGCTCCTTCCTCTGTACGAACGAGTATCACTAAAGTGTCATCAATATTAATAGCACCGATCTTGGCTTCGATTAATGTCATATTTATTGTCAATATTAGAGAATTTCCAACACTTATGTTGAATGATTGTGGGTAAAATCCATTTAAAGAGATAAATGTGTTATTAATATACACTGAATTAATGGTTATATTCTTCCATCCTTCATTTGTAATAAGAATTGTTAAATTTCCAGCATAAACTGAGGAAGTTCCTCCATCATCAATAGTAATATTATAATATGGAGAATCTACAAATGCTTTGAGAATTTTAATAACTTCCAATGAAGAAGTTGTAGTCACATTTACAATTACATCATTGGTTTTATTAATTATTAAATTTGGTATATCAAATGTTAGAATTGCGGAGTCTTGTACTCCTAAGTAAGGACCACCGTAAGAATATTCAATATTACTTGCAAGTGTTCCATTTAAATATACATTTTCTATGGATAAGTCTTCATTTCCAGTATTTTTAATTAATAGTTTACCTTTCTCATTTGCATAAATAAAGGATGTATTAATATTTTCAAGTGAATCAATAATTTGAATATCTTGTTTATCTCTAACAGTATGAATGTATCCAATATTAGATGCTACGGTCGTACCGAAACTTCCAGTCACAACTAGTAAAATTTCCTCATTTACATTTCCATTAACATAATCCGTTGCATTAACTATAATAACATCCTCCTCATTTATCTCTAAAGTCAAAGTCCCACTTTTAGTATAATAATCTTCGTACTCTACTTCTATTAAAGATTCTGTTAAATATATTGATTCCAAACCTATTATACGATCCCCGGTGTTTTTCACGTATATATTTATAATAGTGCTATTATCATCATCGTATAAATAAGCAAAAGTCTTGTTGAAATCTACCGGAATATGGTTTCTATATTTACTATTGAGTGAAGCAAGCACTTCAGGAGAAACTATTCTTTCGTCACTTAATATTGAGAGCGCATAATTTTCGATGTTTGAGGTCATTAGCACTTCATCATAGAAATTATTTTTAGTAGCAACACCAATCTTATTGAATTTTCCGATAGGTCTAAAACTGGCAGTGGAATTCGGTAAATATAACGTGGTTTTATCTCCAGGCTCTAAAATTATTGTACCGCTAATAAATTCAATTTTTTCATTCTTAAATCTATTTTCAACAGTATCATTTGTAACATAAGCCCTATCTAATAGTACAACATTATCACCTATATTTTCCACCTCAAGAATTACATCATCAGTAGCATTATTTTGAATAACTCTGCTATTTTTATAGTTTATTTTAATTTCACCTTCTTCCGCTTCCTTCACAAAAAAGTTTTCTGTAACATTTTTAAATATAAAATCATTTCCTGCGAATGCTTTTGACTTTGCGGTAACATTTAAATTTACTACGTCATCTTTTAGAAAAGTTGTACTACCTGATTCAGTATTTACCCATATCAGATCTTCTTCTCCTTCCTTTAAACTGTGATTTTCCCGTCCCATTACAAAATCATATTCTTCATAATTAATATTAACTTTGGTAATTTCTAAATCTTTTTTACCAGTATTTTTAATTTTAAATGTAGCGTGCCCATCGTCAAATACTTCAGCATTACTTATTGAAAAACTAGAATCTAATACAGTATAATCAACTTTATACAATTTTACTAATCCATATATAGAAAAATATTCGGGAATAAACACTTTAAAGTCATATAATCCTTGATCTGGGATATGAGATTTCCATGTATCCCCATCATCATCTAATCTTCTATTAATCTCTGTAGCGTAATTTTGACTAAACTGATGTTGTGCATTATCAGGGTTAGTCTCCATGCCAAAAAACATGAGTTTCACTAAAGTACTTTCAAACCAATTATCTTCATACTGTCCATTAGTAGCATTTTGATATTCACTTTCGTCGAAAACAGAATCATCTTTCCAATTATCCTCTTCCATACCCATTTGTTTGTATTTCGCATAGTTGTCATTACATATTCTAACCATCCATGGCCATTTACCCTCATCTCCACCCAATCCTGAAAGGAGAGCCCCAAAATACACTAGTATGTAATCAGCTCCTAGTTTACGGAGAACTTTTGCACTATACACCTCACTAGTTTGCATCAATGCCATACCTGTCAACCCTATCTTGGTTTGGTTTTTCGTAGCGTTGTCATTGACAGTGGTTACATTGCCAACTGGTGTTAACCAATAACCATAATCCCACCAAGAAACTACAACATCGGTCCCTTTTAAATTAGTTCTCATATAAGTTAAAACCTCTTCCCAATCGTGAAGTTCACCACCAACACCAGCACCAGCACCAGGCACCATTTGTATCTGCGACATTTGATTTACAGCAATTCCAGCTGCGTGGGCAACTTGGGCATAACATAAAATTCCAACAATTAAATAAACAACAACAACTTCAGAGTTTCCCAATGTTCCTCTTAGTTGCCTTATTCTTTTCCTACTTACACCGACTTTGCTTTCTCCAATGAAACTGCCAAAAATTTTTAAAATACTAACTAACCCATAAGCTCCCATTAGTGCAGCAGCAGGAGCGAATATTAAAATTATCCGAATCATACTTCCTGTAAAGTAATACATTAGTATCAAAAATGCGATTAAGAAAATGTCTGCTGGAGCTAGTCTTTTAAAACAAAAATATAAACCTAAAGGAATTAGAAGTAATGGTATTAACGTGTTATAGTAAAAAACACTCCAAGCACTAGGCATTTGTTCTGCAACTGAAGCAACTAAAGCTATCTGGTTACGAAATAAAGGATTTAATATAGTCCAAAACCTTGCACCGAAGCCGAAAGGAATTAATTGAGGAGCAACCCATAAGATTATTGCTAATATTAAAATTCCTGGAATTAGAGTCCATTTTATTGTATATAATAGATTTTTATAGAAATTTGGATGATCTTTCTTTTTCTTTTGAATTATATGAAAGATTAATAAAAGTACTGTAAAAAAGAAGATACCCCCAATCTCAAGACTTGAAATTAAATTACTATAATCAAATTTTGTGTATAGCGAAAATATTAATAATCCGGTTCCTTGAACTCCAGCGTAAGAAATCAGGATTTTTTCATTAAATTTATCTGTCAAAACAAGAATAAAACAAATAATAGGAAAAATCAGAAAAACAAACTGATAACAACCCCAACTAAGTGATAAATACCCTAAAAATATCCCTCCGAGGATAGCATGAACAAATTTTCCACTTTTAACCGCT
>CAZRBD010000007.1:0-19805 GCA_964598265.1 uncultured archaeon | reverse complement strand
AAACTGCAATTGTCTCATTATCAAAAAATCCTGATGTTGTACGATGTAAATAACCAGGATTAAAAGCTAAGAAAAAAGCAGCAAATAAACCAGTCCCTCGGTTAAGAATTTCTTTTCCTAAAAAATATATAACTAATACGGTTAATCCTCCCATGAATGCTGGAAAAAAGTAACAAACATCATAAAGTGATACCGGAACCCCAAAGAAATTAAAAATTTTATAGATAGCGACGACTGTAAAGGTTAAACCTGGTCGTAGGCCTCCACGGTTAAATCCCTCTGGATACCAACTTTTAGTATCAACCCAATTGAAGTACTCATAAAAAGAATGTTCACTCAAATATTCCGCATTATACCACTGTATCCAAGGATCGAATGCTTTAATTAAACGAATTCCATGTATTAGGGGGCTAAGTCTTAGAAGAATCGCTAAAGTTACAATTAGGATAATGGCTGCAATTAATAAAAAGTTGCTTGTTTTTATCGATATTGAGGCTCTAGTGCGATCTCGAAAATTCCTTAGTGAGCTGACGATTTTAACCATGAATGTTCTTTTGAAATTAATAATTTTTTAAGGATACTTAAATTTAGAATATAAAAAAATCCTTAAGATTAAAAGGTTTTTCTTTAATCTAACAAGTTAGAACAGTCAAAATATTTTGAATAGAGAGATTAAAATTTTATTTACTTACAATAAAAAGAAGATTAATCACATAAGGGACATATTATCAGATTTATGGTATATTCTAGATGTCTATTTAAGTTCTATTATATTGGAAACCCTAAATACTTTGGTTCGCAACGACAAAAAAATTTGTTAACAATTGAAAAATGCCTTCTAAATGCATTACTCACAAAAAATTATATTAAAGAAATTGAAACGTCAGGGTTTGAAGTTGCTAGCAGAACAGATCGATTTGTTTCTGCTAGAGGTGCATATTTTTCAAGTAACATAGATAAAAAACCAATTCTGATGGAGCTAAATAGTGTTTTACCTAAGGATATTGGAATTTGGGCTTTTGCAAAAGTACCTATAGATTTTTCGTCAAGATACAATGCAGATTTAAGGCATTATGTATACTTGGTCTCTTTACCATTATCAAATATGGAAAATTCAACTTCGTTTAATTTTGAATTAATGAAGAAGGCGTGCACCTATTTGGAGGGTAGACATGATTTTACTAATTTCTCTAAAAAAGAAAATGAAAATATTACGACTGTTAGAGATATGCATACTGCTATGATGTCTGTTAAAAATGAATTATTGATTTTCCAATTCAAGAGTAAAGGCTTTTTGAGACAACAAATTCGAAGAATCGTAAAAAAACTTTTAGAATTAGGCAAAGGGGATATAGAATATGATGCTTTTTTAAAATTGTTTGATGCCTCAAAACCATTTTCCTATCAACCAGCAGATCCTCGTGGATTAATATTATGGGATATAACATATGATAATACAATAGAAATAATAGAAGATAAAAAATCAAAAGAGAGAATGTTATTATATTTTTTCAAAAAAAAGGTAAATTTCGGTTTTCAACATAAATTATTCAGTATGTTGCATCAAAACAATCTTAGCTAATAATGCTTGAAGTTGAATTTCCTCTGTTCCCCCTTGACTTAATCTATATTCGGATTCAGCTAAAAGCTTAGATAATTTGATCTTTACTTCCTCTTGAATCTCTAATTCGTAAATTTCTCGATGTATATTTTTGATAATATTCTGTCCTGAGAGACCGTATTCCTTAATTAAATCATCTAGCAATTTAATTGATAATTGCAATTGACCTTCTAAGGCAGTTTGAATAATCTCTTTTATTTTATCTCGCGGGACTTCTCCAGCGACTATAAAGACAATCTCTTTATCAATTTTTTTCGATATTGTTCCGCTTGATTGTAAGTAATTTATAGCCCTTCTACAATCGCCTCTTGACACATTAATTATGGCATCTAAACCTGCTGGAGTAAGGGTAATATTCTCTTGTTTTGCTATATATCTAATTCGAGTTTTAATATCATCATCATTAATTGAAGAATATCTAAAAACAACACACCTAGATTGAATGGGAGGGATAATTTTATTAGAATAATTACATATTAATACCATTCTGCAATTTTTTGTATATCTCTCCATAGTTCTCCTTAAAGCTTGCTGTGCAGGAGCCGTCATATTATCTGCCTCATCTAAAATTAAAGTTTTAAATGGAATGTTTAACGGAGGACGCGCTTTTGCAAAATCTTTAATATAAGTTCTAATCACATCGATACCTCGAGCATCACTCGCATTTAACTCCAAATACGTTTTATTGATACTCATTTTCCGCCCATATAATTCTCTGACCATTGCTAAAGCGGAAGTAGTTTTTCCTGTTCCAGCAGGACCTGCAAAGATAAGATGTGGCATCGAATTGTCTTTTACAAACTGTTTTAAACGTTTAATAATCCCTTTCTGATTTATAATATCATCTAGAACTTTTGGACGGTATTTTTCCACCCAAGGCCTATTTTCAACAGACATAATTCAAATAACTAAATTTAAATTTTAAAGTGTTATATCAAGAATTAAATTTTCTTAATTCTATATTAATATTCATATAAAAAAAAAAAAACTACAAGATTTAAATGACTGATTTTAAAATAACTAAAATTAAATCAAGATGGATATTGGACTCTCGGGGAAATCCTACAGTTGAATCAGATGTATTCGCGGGTAAACTTTATTCAAGGGCAGCAGTTCCTTCGGGAGCCTCGACAGGAGTGTCTGAGGCTCTTGAACTAAGAGATGGAGGAAAAGCATTTCTGGGAAAACATGTACTTAAAGCGGTTGCTAATGTAAACGATGTAATAGGAAAGAAATTACTTGGTTACGATGTAAGAGAGCAAAATTTAATAGATAATGAAATGATCTCCATAGATGGAACTAATAATAAAGGTAAATTAGGAGCCAATGCGATACTATCTGTATCTTTGGCAGTTGCGAAACTGGCGTCCCAATTATCAGATCAACCCTTATTTAATTATTTATATGAACTAGCATACAACAAGACAAGAGAAGACTTTTTGCTCCCTCTTCCATGTTGCAATATTATTAATGGTGGCGAACATGGAGGAAACAATATAGCGATACAAGAATTTATGGTTTTACCTATAGGGGCTAATTCTTTTTCTCAAGCGATCCAAAATGTTGCAGAAGTATACCAGACCTTAAAAAAACTATTATACAAAAAATATGGTCCTTCGGCAATTAATGTTGGCGATGAAGGGGGATTTGCCCCAAATTTATCGTTAACATCGGAAGCTGTTGATATAATCATTGATGCAATCGAAAAGGCTGGTTTTCTAATGGGCACTGACTTTGTTTTAGGAATGGACGCTGCTGCCAGTGAATTTTATGAAGAAGGGTCTTATAACATTGATGGGAAGAAGTTAAATGAAGAAGAATTGTTAGAATATTATATAAACTTGATGCATGAGTATCCATTTAAATCAATTGAGGATCCATTTGATGAGAAAGATTTTCGTAATTTTGCTAATTTAACAGCAAAAATAGATAAATCAATGCAAATAGTTGATGATGATTTAACAGTTACTAATATTGAAATCCTTGAAAGAGCAATTAATGAGAAAGCGGGAAATGCACTTTTACTAAAAGTAAATCAAATAGGTTCTTTAACTGAAGCAATAAGTGCTGCTAAAATGTCATTTGAAAATGGCTTTAATGTAATGGTCTCTCATCGTTCTGGAGAAACCGAAGATACTTTTATCGCTGATCTGGCTGTAGGGTTATGTACCGGGCAATTGAAAACAGGTGCCACCTGTAGAACTGAAAGATGCTCTAAATTTAATCAACTTTTAAGAATTGAAGAATTCTTAGGAGACAACGCCATTTATCCAAAAAACTTTGATTCGTGGAAGGACTTCCATTAAATTTAGTATTCTCACTCTTTTCTAATAAATCTATAAATATTAATATCAATTTTTTTTCTTTTGTGAGAATGGAAGGGATACGTATTCTCTAAGATCATATTATAAGGTAGAATGTTATCTACTATCCAATTATACTTCTTGACATAGTTAAAGATAAAATTTTGAATCTTCTGACCAGCTAGATGGATTGAATAAATAATATTTGAAAAAGAAAAAGCTCTATTCAAAAAGACTCTATCAGCATACCGTGATTGAACACCAAAAGGAGGGTTCATTATTGTTGTAGTTTTAGTGTTTTTGGGCCAACTCCTCTTTGAAATTTCAAAATATTTAATATCTGCACAAATTGGGAAGATTACTGAATCTAACCGTAGAGATTTAATATTTCTATTTAATATCTTAATAGCATCAATGTCGATATCAACACTGAGAATATATTTTGCGTTTAAAAAAGCACTAGCAATAGATAATCTGCCTGTCCCAGAGCCAAGATCAATTACTACAGCATTATTGATATCATCATATTCAAAACCGGCATAATAAATAATATCTACAGCACAAGTCGCATTGATACAGTACTGCTCTAATTTTATTTTAGGGTTCTTGTACGTTTCGGTGTTTTGTACTATAGAAATCAAATTTTTTTTGCTGATTTTCATCTGAAAAAATGTTATCTCCTTTAAAATTAATACATTAAATTTATTTGTTTTCTTTAATAATATGTACTTAAATTAGAAAGAGAATAAGAAATTAAAAGATTGTTGTTGGTAAAAATGAGCAAAAAAGCGTTAATCGATAATGATATAGTCATTACTGGGGAATTTCTTGGAGTTATAGAAGAATTTCTCCCTGATAAACAATCTACTTTTGTAAAAGAAGGACAGATATATGCTACAAAAACGGGATTTATCAATATCAATAATGAAGAAAGAAAGTTAGGAATTTCTACTCATCAAGAAGAAAATCGTAAAGTCGTTAAAGTTGGAGACTCTGTAATCGGTGTTGTATTATTCTTACGTAAGTATTCTATTGGACTTAGTTTCTATACAATCAATAATAAAATTCATTTTAATTCAAGTTGCTTTGGAAATGTTCATGTATCTCAAATTTCAAATCAATATGTCGAAAAGATTCACGATGCCTTTCAGGTAACTGATATAATACGCGCGAGAGTTATAGAACAAAATTATAATGAATATAAACTAAGTACAAGTGAAAAACATCTCGGTGTTATATATGCAGATTGTGTAATATGTGGAAATCCACTAACTAAAATCGGGCCCAATAAATTAAGATGTGAGCGTTGCGGGAATGTGGAAACACGAAAATTATCAGATGATTATCGAAATGTAAAAGAAAAATTAAGGTTTTAAACTAAAATTATATCCTCTATAATAGGGTGTAGGTTTTTATTATTGAGAAAAACTGGAAAAAGGATAATTCACTTTTATAACTACAATGGCTCATTAAATAATACTATTAAATTTCTTGAAAATATTCAAAAGAAAATTAATTTTCTCAGTTTAAATATATCTGTTGAAGGAAATGATATAAAAGTTACATTATACGGAGAGAGAGGTCTCCAACGCTTAGCTATTCAAAGACTCAAAGAATTTGCTCATAAATTTTTGTAAGATTTTAGATTGTTTTTAAAACCATAAAAAATTTAATTTATCTTTAATTGTTTTTAAATAAGTTTTATTATCCGAATTAATAGGAGTTTAAATAATGGTAAAGAAAAAACCAGTTAAATCAGAAGATGAGATTGACGAGAATTTAGAAGATGATGATTTAGAGTTTCCAAAAATTGAAAAAGAAACAGAAAAAGTAGAAGAGAGTGAGGGGGAGAGTGATGAAAGTGAAGAAGAAGACTCAGATATTGAGATCGAGGAAGAGGGACCGAGATTTCCTGATTATGTTTATTTAGACTTGAATTTAATTAGAGCTCACGGAGATAATGATTTTGAATTGATGGTTGAAGGACAATCACATGGTTTCTTAAATATTTTTGTTAGATTTCTGCTGGAAACCCCGGGGGTAACGATGGCTGCGTACAAAATCACTGGAATAGAACTTCCTAAAATCTACATAAGACTCGATAACCTTACCGATTATGACATTAAAAAAGTTTTATTTAAAGCTACTGAATCTCTTAGAGAAGAAGTGATAAGAGTACAAAATTTATTTCAAATCCTTACCTAAATGGTATTTTTTTTTATAAAAGGCTCTAAAACATAAAGGGTAAATGCAATTAAGGTTTTAATGTTTTTCCTAAGTGTAGAATCTAAATCACGAACACATCCTTTTTTTCAGAATCTCTCAAACGTTTTTGAAGTTTTTTATAAATATCAAAATCTAATTCTTGATATAAATCATCTGATTCTTCAATACCTAATTCATCTAAAAACCCTTCTTTAATTAAAAAAACCATTACGTTCAGATTTCCGCTACGAAATCTATTTATGATTTCCTTGGTAAATACTTGCATTGCCATTTTATCACCTGCTTGAGCTAATTTCCTTAGTAATGGAAATGCTAAATTGCTATGGAGCAACTGAGTGTTATATGAATGCTCGTACCAAGCCTGTAAATTTGATGAATGAGCCCAAAACTCGACTTCAGGGAGGATATCATTTTCATAATCATCAATTAATTCTAAGGAATGATTCAAATTTTTAGATTGTGCATCAATAGTTAATCCTTCGGGGGTATCATTTTCAGTTTCACTATCAACATCTATTTCATTCAGCAATAAATATTTACATTGAATTATTCTTACATCATTAATATATATTATAGTCTTCTTATTCTCCAGTTTAAGTTTAAGAAGATTGCTAATTATAAATTCTTTCATGGTTAATTTAATTAAAATAATAATCGATCTCAATTAAATTTTCCACTAGAACTTTATTAGAGACTTAGGTACAACGCATCTTAATATTTTACATTTTTTTTTCTTTTTTATTGAATTGAATACAGATTCTAAAAAAAAAGTTTATAAGAAGCCTAAATTCAACTAATCTTAATGGATTACGAGTTTTTAATTAAAGATTTAAATCTTAATAAATCTCAAAAGGGTATTGGCACAGATAAAGGTCTATCAAAAATCGGGGATGCCATCGTTAATTTGTCATATTCTGTTGCCAAATCTAATTTTCTGACTAAAAATAATCCAAATAACAAACCGGTTAGAACAGGCAAAAAAGTAGGAAGAACGATACTAGGAGCCGCATTAAAAAAAGCTAATTTAAAACACTTCGCGAAAAATCGAGCTAATACTCATGATCTTGCCGACACAGTTGAAGCATTAGTTGCCTATGTTTGGTTTTCTAATAAAATAACTTTAAAAGGAATAATTGACCTTCTTACAGAAAAATTAGCTGGTAATCTCTATAATCGGCAAGAAGAAATTAGTAATGCTACAATCGCATTTACCGAACTTCTAAATAACATCAAAAAATTTTTACCTGATAAATGAGAAATGAAAGAACACCCAATAACTATCGGATTTGATGACGCAGCTTTTAATTTAAAATCTAAAGCTAAAAATACACATCTTATTGGCGTGGTATGTCAGGGGATTAGAATGGTCAATATTGTTCGAGCAAGTATAAAGATTGATGGAAATGATGCTACAGAGAAGTTAATAGATTTAGTTAAACAAAATGAAGAGCATATACAATATATCCTTACACATACTATAACTTTTGGGGGTTTTAATTTGATTAATTTAAATCGAATATATAATGAATTAAAAAAACCAATAATCGCCGTTAATGACCGGGAGGTAAATATTGAAGCAGTTGAAAAAGCATTGAGGAAAAATTTTCCAAAATTTTATACAAAAAAACTTCAGCAGATTTTCGATTCTGGAAATTTATATAAAACTGAGATTAAAACCGCTGGAGGAATTTCAAATATTTATTTTCATTCAAAAGGCATCGAAATTAAAGAAGTGGAATTACTTCTGCAAAAAATCTGTATAGATTCTAAACTTCCAGAGAGTATTCGTTTAGCACATTTAATAGGGAGAGTAATTTAAGAATCTTCACTTGTAGTTAAAAAAATTATTCATCTTTACTTTCAAACTCTAAAATTTGATGTAATCTTTTTTTAAGATCTAATCTTATTGCAGACATTCCATAAGTCCGTACTCCTAATTTTTTTTGCACCTTTTTAGCACTCAATGCTCCAGGAAGATCTTGCTTGTTGGCAATCGCGATGGTTTTAGCACTTAAGTGTCGTGAAAACTTCTTAAAAATCTCTTTAGTTTTTTTTATGTTTTCTTCTGTTGAATCACAGACCAATACTGTTAATCCAGCTCCTCTCAGAAAATCTTGCCACATGAAATGATACCTTTCTTGACCTCCAAAATCCCACACGTTGACTTTCTTTCCATTTATTATTGAATTCTCAATTTCTAATCCCACCGTAGGATTTTTCTCTTTCGAGATACCACGTCCTTGAAGTAAATTTAACAATGAAGACTTTCCAACCCTACTTAACCCTATTAGACAAATTTTTTGTTTGGTCGAGAGAACTTTTTATCAACCTTTCTAATTAATATGAACTTAATTAGAAAAGGCAAATAAGGCTTGAAATAACAGAATGATATTAGCGTGTTACCTGAATATTTTCTGAATATCAATATTAAAAATATCTTTGTGTTTTCAGAGGATTTTACTAGAGGATTTTACTAATGAAAATTTCTTTTATAAGCGATTCAAGGGAAGATCTATCCTTTAATTCAAGGTTTTTAGATACATTAATACAATTGTAACAATATTATGGGCTTCTATGGCTTTATTTAGCTCGGTGATACTCCTTAGAGGACACAAAGTGGGATATATAATTCTATTAATAGCCGCAATAGGAGTATTGATTGGTATTTTTATCCCTATATTTTCTTATGATCCATACGGTTATCGATATATACAAGTAGTTTATCTAAATGGCACGGCGTTTATTGATCTTGTTTTAATGCTCATTGGTGGCATATATGGTGTAGCTCTTCCAGATAAAAAAGATAGACAATAATAAATAATTACTTTTTTTTTACTTTTTAGTCAATATAATTATTCCAAGGCAATTCTCACTAAGACGAGATTATTATTGTGTTTCTTATAACTACAATCGCGGGTGTAATCTTATTAGGGGCTTTTACCATCTTGAAATGAGCTATAAGCATGGGTTAACAGAATAAGCTAAAAGAGAATATTCAAAGGAGTTATTCAAGTTATTACATTTTATGACCAAACTAATTGAATTACAAATAAAAAAAAATTTCAAAAAAACAAATATATAGAATAATATAATATAAAAAAAATCAAAAGTAGAGTTTCTAGGCTTCCTTTTCTTTGACAATAGAGGTACCTATGTCAATATCTTTGACAATTCCAACTGCTACAGTCCTTCCCATATCCCGTACAGCGAATCGGCCCATCTCAGGAAAATCTTCATATTTCTCGAGACACATCTTCTTAATGGGTTGTAATTCAACGATTGCAGCTTCATTCTTTTTAAGAAACTTAGGTGAATCTTCAATAACAGCGCCAGTTTTTTGATCAAGCTTTTTCACTAAACTAGTAAACTTTGCGGCAACTTGAGCAGTATGTGCGTGAACAACAGGACAGTATCCTTGTGCTAAAGCAGTGGGGTGCCAAATAACTATAATTTGTCCTGTCCATTTTCCGTTTGGGTTAATAACTGTTGGTGGATCACTTGGATGGCCTAAGCAATCACCCCGACTAGCATCCTCAATTGTAATACCTCGAATACTGAAACCAATATTATCTCCGGGGATTGCTTCTGGAATTTCTTCATGGTGCATTTCGATCGAACGTATTTCTCCTTCAAAACCAGTGGGCATAATTATAATTTTATCTCCTCGCTTTAAGATACCTGTTTCAACCCTTCCAACAGGTACAACACCGGTTCCTTTAATTTTATAAGAATCTTGAATAGGAAGTCTTAGAGGTTTGCCAGTAGGCTTCTCAGGAAGGTCAAATTGATCAATTGCTTCCATAATTGTTGGTCCATCATACCATCCTAATTTATCGCTCTTCTTTGCTAAATTGTCCATTTGAATACCACTCGTTGGCACATATAGGACATTGCGAAATCCAATACTCTTAAGTAAATCACCAACTGCTTCTTTACACTCATTAAACCGGTCTTCAGAATAATTATAGATATCAGCTTTATTGATTGCAACGATAAGTTGTTTTACACCTAAAGTTTGAGCTAAATATGCGTGTTCGCGAGTCTGACCATTAGCAGCGATTCCAACTTCCATTTCACCCTTTTTTCCGCTCACGACAAGGATAGCAGCATCTGCTTGTGAAGCTCCGGTGATCATGTTCTTCACGAAATCAGCGTGGCCAGGAGCATCAATTATTGTGAAATATTTTGTTTTAGTTTCAAACTTTCTAAAAGCCAAATCAATCGTAATTCCACGCGCCCGCTCCTCCTTCAGCCTGTCAAAGACAAAAGCATATGACCAAGAATCCCGATCAAATTCCTTAGCAAGTTTCTCCAATTCACGTGCTTCTCTTTCGGAAACTGCGCCAGCTTCGATAAGGAGTGCACCCATCATAGTTGACTTACCATGGTCTATGTGACCGATTACAACGAGATTTAGATGGGGTTTTTGTTTATGACTCATAATAACATCTATTTCCTTTATTTTTTATGCTTATTTCTTCTAATTTTAATATTGAATATAAATTAATTTTTATATAGATGTTAATTTTTAATGTTGTTGAGTTTATATTTTTTATGGTATATAAGAGAAATTATCAAGGATTAATTCAAATTTATAGGTTAAAGTTTTAACTTTTGGAAATCCGTCGCAAGGTTACATCAATAAATTACTAAAGTTACAAGAATTAGAAAAAGATAGTACTGCTAATCAATAATTAAGAAAATTTTACTTTTTGGATATTATCCTTTTAGATCCTTGTAAAGCTCCTCTTTATTTTCTCTAATAACTCGAAAAATATCATTAATTTCATCTTGAAAATTTATAACGACACCTTCAGAGTTAGAAATTTCACAAACTACTTTATCTTGCAGATATCTGTCAAAAACCAAATCCACATCATGTATATCAATATGAGTTTCTTTAAAGAAATCTAAGAGGTGATGTAAGTAAATGGCTTTAATATATTCCCTATTTTTTTTTCTGCCATAAAAATATTTAAGTTGTTGATAAATCTTAGTCTCACTTCTTTCATTTATTTCAAGATTTTCTTCCTTATAGAACATCCAATTGAATCCGTAATCGATAATCCTATTTACGTAGTCGGCAATACTTTTTCTAAGTCCCGCTTTTTCAGCCCATTTATTATGTATATACCAATTAGGAATTATTAATCACTTTTATTTGCATTTTTAGTTAAAAGAATAAAAAAAATAAAAAATTATAGTTCATTAAGAAATAAAAAGAATATAAAAAAAGAAAGTTAACTCAAAATAATGGTAAAAAGTAGAAATAATTTCCCCAGAGAAGGAGAATTTATAGTAGCCAAGGTTACAGAAGTAGAAAAACAATATGTCTATGTGATTCTAATTGATTATGAGGGGTTACCTTCAGATAAAACGGCTAGAGGGATGATTCATATCTCAGAAATAAGTTCTCGATGGATTAAGAACATTCGAAGCTTTATAAGAATAGGCCAAAGGATTGTATTGCGTGTTTTAAGAGTAGATAAAGAAAAAGGGCATATCGATTTGTCGTTAAGAAGAGTCAATTCTGCTCAAAAAGATATTAGAATGAAAGAATGGAAGTATGCTTTAAAATTTGAAAATTTGTTACAATTTCTTACTGAAACGGAGGGAATTGATCTTACATTAGATCAGGCGTACGATTTGATTGGGTTTCCTGTACTTGACTTCTTTGAATCTTTTCAGGAAGCTATTGAAGGTTTTAAGGAAAATGGGAGTGAAATTTTATCTGATTTAGAGGGAGTGTCAGAGAATATTCAAACAGCTCTGCTAAAAATTATTGATGAAAATGTTAAGATCTCTACTGTTAGTATATCTGGAAAGTTAAAACTTTCTTATACATCTGAGAATGGAATTGAGCTTATTAAAGATTCATTACTTGGAGCACTAAAAGTGATTGATTCAACTGAAACGAGAGGTGTGACTATATCATATATTGTCGCTCCGTTTTATAAGTTAGAAGTTGTATCAAAAAATTATTTAGATGCAGAGAATATATTATCTGATGTCCTGGAAACAATTGAACAAAAGGTTGCTGAATACAATGGTAATTTTGAGTTCATAAGAGATTAAACAATAATTACTAACCATCATACAAAAATGACTAAATATCTCGTCAAATGTAAAGAATGTAAGAAATACGGAATACTAAATCCGGAGTCGAAATGTCGATATTGTGGAGGACAATTAATAAATTCTCGACCTCCTAAGTTTTCTCCTCTTGATAAATATGGTAAATATCGATTAAAGTATTTTAAAGAAATATTTGATAAAAAATTTAAAGAAACTTAAGTTAACTCTATTTCTTCAGCCAATTTTTCAAAAATAAGAATTTTTGCATTTTTTACAGGAAGATTGGCAATATCTTCTTTATCAAAAGGTCCATAATTTTTAAGATCTATCCCAACTAATGCTGGGGTTTTTTCCAAAAACCTTACAAGTAAATAATTAATATTTTTTTTTATTATCTCAGATTCGATTGCCATTTCCTGTGATAATGCGTTCGAGGTATGAATAATTTCTGGCTTTTTAACTATTTCAATATCCCCAGACTTTAGAGATTCTACCTCAACCCCAATTCCATTAATTGTTATTCCTTTTAATTTTTTATAACCTTTTAATGCTGCAACAATATTCTGATATAGAAGTTTTTCAGCTTCAAGAGTTTTATCCAAATCAATTTCCATAAGAGACAATGCGGAATTCATTACTTTAACCTTTCGAATCTTCATGAAATCCTTAAAAAGAAAGTTAAAATTATTTTGATATGATTTTAATAGTTTCTCCTTCAATTCATTTGTTTTCTCTTCTCTATAGTCGTTAATATATAACACAATTTTTTTGTAATGATCAAATAAATCCGGAGGTAAATCTGTTAAATCAGGGTTTTTAAATTCTTCGAGCCAGTGATTATATAGTTTTTCATAGTCTTTTGTTAAATCCATAAAAATCGATTCTATACTGTAATATAATTTTAAAGTGATCTTGAAAATTAAATTTTAACCTATATTGTTTTCGCTACTCCTTTACATAATAAAAAAACTGCAAAGTGGTGCGGTACTTCTATTATATCTCCCTTTACATAAGGTCCAAGAGTTTCTCCTTTTAAACTCGTTGCCGGTACTTGAAGTTCAGTAATTTCTAATTTTTGGCTGATGTTTTTTTCACTCTTGAATACAATTGGATCTAATCTCTCATTTATTTCATCTAAGGGATTAAAATCATCAAGTTCATCAGGAGATAGTTCTTGAACTTTAAAACCAGTCTTACCATGTAAAGACCCTGGATATCTAATGAGTCTGTGGATATCAACGGACACAGGGACATCTACTTCAATTCCTATCTCATTAACCAATGTTTTTAGAAGTTTTATCCAAGAAGTCAATCCAAAACCCGGTATATTCCAATTATTCTTATTATTGTTTTTTAATATCTTTAGCAAGTCTTCCTTGTAATTTAAAAAGTTTTCTATAATATTTTGTCTAAAATTGAGCTTTCTTTTGTTTGAAAGGAATTCCTGAATTTCAGAATTAGTTTTATTTAAGAGATCTTCCATTTTGCTTATTATTTTTCGAGGCCATCCGATATTTTCCTTTGAAAAGCCAAAGATATTTCCTCCCTTTTCCTGTAACCCTAAAATGTCAAATGAAATATTCTCACCACTAATATAATCAACTATTTCCCGTCTTTCTTCACTGGTTAAACTCCTGATTCTATCATTTTCAATCTTTAAGTGATATCCTCTATGTCCAGAGAAGGCAATTTTAACTTGCTTTATATCGATTCTAAAATCAGGTATTAAAAAATCATAAAGCAGTCTAATAATTTGATTTTTAGCTATTATTAGACAATCCTTACAAATCCAAGTTAAAGTACTCAATTTTTGTTTTTTACAACTAGGGCACTTTTCTATCATTCCTTTTCCACTTTTTCCACAATCTTTACAAAACCAAATATCATGATCGTTTTTGCATGGTGTATAAAAGTGATCCACATCAATATCAATTATCAAATCACAACCCAGATAACCTTTGCCTTCCATGTCTTGATTTTCTGGTTGAGAATAAAGTGAACCACTCGTATAGGCATGTTTTGGAGTGTTGTTAACCAAATATTTCTTTAAATTAGTGGAAGCATTAAAACCTATGTGTCTATTCATTATTTGTTTCTCCCAGGGAATAAATCCAAATTCTCTCTGCTCAAGTAAATTTATGATATGAATTTTGGATTCTTTGTAATATGCTTGGAAGAGCCTTTTTAAATAAATATTGTCACTCATTTTTTTTTGAAATCATGTTTGGTGTAGTAATCTTTATTTTTGATGAACGATATTGTTTTATTCTAACATATGCTAGAGGATGAGATAGATTTCGTTGTTTTTCCTGTGTTTTTGAATAATATCCCTCAATACATAAAACATCTTTATATTCACTGGCTTTACATAAACCGTTTGATTTTAAAGTTTGACACGAATAAGGGGTATATTTTTTTTTCTTTGCAAATTTTACTTGGTATTCTGTTTTTTCTCTATTAAAATCCGGAAGGGTTGAGAAAATATCGACGATTGTATCTACTGGATACTCTAGTGCATTGAGAAACCAAACGATAAATAATCTTTCAGTATGTATTAAATTATGTCCGTCTTTTGCTTTAGAGAGTATTTCTTTAATACAAGGGGGAAGAATCTCTGACATATCTTCTCCTTCTTTAAACTTGACATCAAAAGAATATTCAAATTCTTCTTTCTTACGATCCCATATTTCTGTTATTTCATCATAGAGATCTTTGAATTCATTAATATCAAATAATTCCTCTAATTTATTAGAATCTCTATTACTGTGAGTCAATAACTTCAACCTTACATGTTCTTGAATCAATCTGTTAAGATTTTTAGGTTGAATATAAACGTAACCTTCCATTAAAGCATTATTTACCAATCTTCTATTTTCATCTTTAAGAGTTGATGCAAGTTTTAAATAATCTATGAAATTTATCTTGAAATTGGTACTAATCGTCTCCCGTTGACCTTTTAAAACTCTAGTTTTATAAACAGAAGGAATTTCTTCATAAAGAACTTCTAATTTCAAGTCTTTGTAAATATAATATAAATTATATTCATTTTCCTTATTTAACTCCTTATAAGTTGTTTTTGAATAGAGATTTGCTACCCTATTGGAAATTTTTCTATTATCAAAAATATAAAGTAGAATTCTCACAAATAAATAAATATAGATATTACTTTCATCCGCTTCGTAATTAGACATTTCTTCAATGTTGTTAAATGCCTCATTGAATAGATTTATAATTCTCTTTTTTACAATCTTGAATGTCTCAGAATTGCTAATATCTCTAATAAATTTTAATGTATCCCCGGACCCTATATCAGAATAATAAGTTATTAAAGATGGAAGCCAAGGGAATCGCTTTACTAGATCAAAATTGCTACTCATTGCTCAAAAATACTCTAATTTTTAACTTAATTATAATATACTAAAAATAATTTAGAAGTTAGATCATTAATAGATTATGAGTAAATTAGTTTACTGATAATTTTAATAAAACTGTTAACAAACTAATAAATTTTAGAGTGAAATTGATCTGCAATTTTTCATATATTCTACTATTTGTAAATACCATATAGAGAATCAATTATCTTTTTTACTCTGGTTAAATACTAAGCTTTTTATAGTAACGGGAAATGCTTTACGATTTTCAGTTTGGAATGGTGCGCCTATATCAATCCAATCTCCTGCTTCTAATTCCAATTCATCTAAGCAAAAGAGGTTATTTTTTACGGAAGTACTCTTCTTAAGGGTTAATCCAAGCATTTTTCCGCCATCCCCTCGCAAGATAACCAGAATTAATTTATTATTGGTAATAGAATTTGGGAGAGCAGTTTCTATGATTTTTGCTAGAGCAACAATACTAGATCCAATTAAAATATCGTTAAAGTATAATGCGAATACATCTTCCCCCTCAATCAAGCTAAAATTCTCTAGGGCGCGTGAAATAACATCTTTAAACTCATTCATTTTGTCTTCACTGTATAAATCCTTGCTATCTATATTTATTGGCACGACAGGTACGTTTTCTAAAGGGAGTTCTACTGATTCGTCATAATAACAGGTGGATCCAGAAACCGAAAGAGAAAATGCCCCTGCTCCAATAACAGTTGCCCGAATTTTGTTTTCTGGTTCGATTAATGGTAAATTATTTTCTTCTATAAGGTGCTTTATTTCTTCTGCAAGATATCTACCTATATCGTTATAGGGATTTGGAGTTTCATTAGATTCTTTATCCACATCCGTATCATAAATCATCTCAGCAACTCCTCCAGAAAATGAATAACTATCAATTGGGGCTAAAATTTTGATATCATCCGTCATCATAAGCAATTTAGCAATCTTACTTGTAGCAGGTCCTCTCATAACTTCAAACAATGCTTTTGCATATTCTTTTGTTATTTTTAGAACGTCTTCCTCGGGGATGACATCTCCTAGAGAATAACCCATTTTTAGTTCTTTCATAATCCATTCTGTGGGTTCATCTATCCTCCAGATTTTAAAATCTTTATCAATTCCTAATAATCTCCCCCCCACATTGATGCACGAGGTGCTAAGAACGTCCCCTTTTGAAGCAATAGCAATGTTACTTGTACCTCCCCCTAAATCAATATTCATTAAATTCTTCTGAGTTCTTTTTGATTGCTCAACAATTCCACTTCCCATAATCCCGAGCATTGATTCAAAATTTGGACCTGCAGAGGCGCTGACAAATTTTCCTGATTCTGATGATAATCTATTCACAATTTCCGCAGCATTTTCCTTCTTTGCAGTTTCTCCAGTAACAATAACTGCTCCTGTATCAACCATTTCAGGAGTGATTTCAGCCCGGTCATATTCTTTCTTACAGAATTCTATAACCTTTTCAATGTCTATATTCAAGCTGTCAATTAAAGGTGTAAAAATAATATTTCCCTCATAAAGAATTTCTCGATCAATAAGGATAAATCTATTTGACATGTTGAAAAAGCTGGTTTCTCTTTTTAAAGTAAGGCGTGAGAAAATCAGATGGGAGGTGGAAGAACCAATATCTATACCAACGCTTAGTACATTAAGATATTCTGCATTATGTTCTGCAGAATCAGAATGACCCATTAATAATTCTGCAGGATATATCTGAATTTCTTCTAATTCTTCCTCATCTTTGTTGATCTCCTCAATTCTTACTATTTTTATTACCATTTCTTTATCATGATGGTTCGGTAATTCAATCTTCTCTAGTGAATTATCTATTAACTCTTTCATTTCTGGGGGGATCTCAAAACTTTCGCTGCAAACGGTACAAAAATATCGAAGTTCTAATGATTTATTGCTTCCGGGTAAAATTGGGCCACTTCTCTTTTTTTTGGCATTTTTATCATTAACTTGTCTTCTTATTCTATCTAAAGTCACATTGAAAGTGGGAACCAAAGTATCACACAGTTCATCGTATTCTTTTCCAGGTTTTAAGATTATATTTAAAGCGGGTTTTACCATCATAATAAGTCTATAATAACGGGAGAGTTCAGTTGTATCTTCTTTCTCATGTGTTTTGAGGAGTTTTTCATGTTCTTGTATGAATTTATTCCCTAATTCCTCTGAATCTTGATGACCTTTTTTTTCTAGGACAAATTTCACATAAAACTCTAAACTATTTTTTTGAGATTCCATAAACACTTCAATATTCGCAATTCTCTCTTCTTTACTCATATTAATTAGCTCATGATATGATACCTGAAAATCTAGAAAATCTTCAGATATATTTTTATTAAAATAATACTGTTTTAAATATAAAAAAGTATGTTTATATACTATAAGATACATTAATATACCATATAAGCATTATTAAGATACAATAATATATCATCTTATGTCAAGTAATTTAAAACAACGTCGAACACTCATAGAGCGAGTAGAAGCTATCTTTAAGTTTATTGAGACCCAAAAAAAAATCTTTCCTAAAAGTAGGTTAAAAGAGATTGGTTTAAATCCTCGTGCTGCTGAAAAATGGTTAAAGCTAATTGATTATATTCAAAAACAACCGAAGATTAGTCTCATTCAAACTGAACATAATACTCTAATCGAAAAAGTAGAAGGGAAGTATCAAGCACTCATGAGAAAGATGATCCTAGATGAAACGCTTTCATTTGAACAAAGACTCCAGTATGTAACAGATTATTTGAAATCTTTATACACTCGTGAGCGAGTTACCGAAATAAAAGATGCTACTTATTAATTTATAAAATTTAATAAATTTAATGTTTTTTTATTTCATTGTAGTTACATAAAAAAATTAAAATTCGTCCATATCATCATCATCTTCAAATTCAGCTTCCTCTACTCTCGGAGCTAAGAAGTAGCTCAGTTCACCACCTTCAAGAAGGTTAAAAATCATTTTTAATGGATGGTCGGTTTTTAGTGAAATCTCTAATTTCTCTGTAATTGAGGCAATTTTTAAAATCGCTTTGAGAAAAGTTAATGAATATGCTCCATTGCTGGTACCGTCAATATTAGTCTCAATTAGGTCATCTTCACTAAGATTATACTCCATTTCACCAATTTGTCCACTAGAACTAAAAATAAGTCCTTGATCCTCAATAGCTGCGATATTAAGTATTTCAGAATAGATCTCTGCGTCTTTAATTGCCTCGACAAGGAATCCCGGTTCGATTACCCATTTAGAAGGATACTCAATCTTTAATAAATTCTCCATAGGAATTTCTTCAATATCAATATCAAGTAATGCTAGGCTAAAAGTTCTTGTGCGAGACATTCCCTCTCGTTGCATCTTGATCTTTATTTTTTGATCAGTTTCATTAAAGTTAATCTCAACAGAATCACTAGCAGCACTTCTTTTTAAGATTTTGTCAAGATCATCTAGATTTAACCCCACTTTTGAATCTTTATTACAGTCATATTCATCAAAATTCTCTTTCTTTAAAGATAATTTAAGTAAACAGATCCTACTCGGATCCATTGCTGAAATTGTAAACTCTGTTGGAGTGACTCGAAATTCCGTTTCATCAATAATACTAGCTAGAGTCTCAATTATTCCTTTCAAAATCCGACTATTTTCTAATTTTAATGTAAAACTCATATTCTCTCAACGCAATTATTCATTTATAAATAAGATAATATTGTTTTTTTCACATTATTAATAATATTTGATATTAAGAAATTAATAACATCTATTTTTAGTTTTTTAATTACTTATTTATAGTAAACCTAATTTTAATCTTATACTACAAACCTTTATAAATTAAGTTATTAAGTGTTTTAAACAGAAAATGAATTTGCAAAACAAAGTGTTATGGAAGAATGATTACCGAAGTAAGAAATTCATTTATAATTAAAATAATTAACATAGAATAGAAAAAGATTTAAACAAAAGTTATATCTTGAGTATCGATGTTAACATTAGGTTTTTTATTAAGGCCCAATTCCCGTACTTCTTTATTTAATTTTATGAACGCATCTCTTACAATTTTTTTATTCTTTGCTCCTGCACAAACTACTTTCCCCGTAGAAAAAATTAATAAAACAGTTTTGGGATCTCGCATACGATAAATTACACCTGGAAATACTTCTGGCTCATACATAACATTTTCCATT
>CAZRBD010000006.1:54287-56567 GCA_964598265.1 uncultured archaeon | reverse complement strand
TGGGAGATCTATAGGTCAGAAACATGAATTGTTTTGTCATTTAAATATGCACCTTGTCCTTTTTCTGCCCAATACAGATCTTTTGTATTCAAATTAAGAACTACAGCTTTTTTTATATCATTCATTCTATTGCCAATTGCATACGCAATAGAAACAGAGCAATATGGAATGCCTCTAACCGCATTATTAGAACCATCTATTGGATCAATAACTAATACCCCTTTTTCTTCTTTTGCTCTCTCTTTTTCACCGATATATTTTTCCCCTAATTCTTCGCTAATCAATAAAATATTTACATTAGCTTCTTCTAGAATTTTAATAATTGTCTCTTCAGCAATGAGATCTATTATCATTGAGATATCTCCTCCGGCTCCTTTATTAACTTTCTCTGCGGCTTTTTTAGAACCGAGAAGAGGAGTTACCGCATCGTAAACATTAATTGCAATGTTTTTTAAAAAATTGATGTTAAGCTCCATAAAAATCGCTACAATTTAATAATCAGATATAAAAATAAAACAACTCAAATATATTTAAATATTTCAAAAAATTGAAAATCTGGTTTTCTTTACCTTCCTTATATTTTTTGCTTTTCTATTATCCACTTATCTACTAAAAGGCTCTGAGATTTCTTTTTTTCCTTCACATTGTAATCATTATGAACAGTGCTTTTTGGTATCCAGAATTCCTCACCAGAATCTAATGCAATTAATAAAGCTTTTGGACTTTCTACTTTTACTTTTGCTTGTATCTCAACCGTATCAATGGATACAGCGTATTCGGTAGTTTCTACAATATGCAAACCATCGAGCGCCGTGATATGTTCTGAAAAAAGACCATACTCATCTTCCTCATTAACTTCCTCTTTTTCTTTTACTGAAAATGTTCCACTAGTAGCAAACTCAATCTTTTCACTTAATAAATGATCCAACAATAATGTCATAAAATTTAAATTTGGGAATCTGAGTTTCTTTAAATATTCCCCAATGCGAATTTGTAATATCTGACGAGAATCATCCTCCCAGCCTACATATATCTCTGTTTTACGATCTTTAAATACATGATACCCTCTCCAGTTAGCACTCCTCCGGTAAAGGACTTCTAAAATACAAATGATTTCTTCTATTGAAATTTTTACTGTTTTTCCTTCTCCCTTGGTTGTTGCTTCCCATTTTCCATTCTCTTTCCTGTTTATACAACTTAAGAAGATATATGGTACCATCTTAGCGGGGCTAGTAATTATTATACTTGATTTCTGCCCGTAAAAAGTTTTAGTATGAAAATCAGCCATGATAACTACTTCCTATAAAAATTTTGAAGGTTTTATTCTTTCTATATGAAAAATATAAGTTTTTAATGATTTAAATCTGATTAAAGAGGTGTTTTAAAAATAGTAGTTAATAAGTAGAAAAGTTCTGAATCTTGAGAGTTACATCAATTCAATTTTGCTTGTCTAATCTCCTTCATTTAATTCACTGTTGTATTCAACTACATTTATTTCTAATTCTTTATCACATATTTCGCAAACTCGACGATCTTCATATCCATTAATAAAAATTGGATAATGAGGGACTTCAATTTCTTGTTCAAGTACACAATCAACACACCAAATAGCGTAATTCTGATCATCTACGTACCCTTCAACATAATAACGTCTTGATAAATCTATTGGGCCGCTTAATTGTCTATCTACTTTGATCTCGATATAGACCCAACCAAGGTCCTTGAGATATGGTTCTCCATTCTTTACACCCATTATTGTATACCCATGATCACCTAGAGACACACCGTAATAATCAGTCATGGGCACCATCTTAAGTGAGAGCTCAAGGATTTCGACGAATTCAACGAGTTCATCGTGTGAAAAGCTAAACGGGCTAAAATTAATGATTGAATAAAAATTGGGCGGAAAGACTTCTTTGGCATCTTGTAGGTCCCAACCTCCAACAGACGTGCCTGAGGGGCCGTAATAAAACGTAGCGGGAAATATATACCCTTCGGGTGTCTTTACAAACATCCAAACATCAAACAAACTCCTATCCCCACCGAATTTAAGAGTGTGAAGGAGTGTCTTTAGAAAGGCGCCATAGCAGAAGTCATATTCCGTATCTTCTAAATTGATATCATTAATACTCTTTATCTCTTGAAGGTGTTCCATAGAGTATTTTATAATTTTACGCCAAAATCCCGCAGGAGTAACTTTACTGCTAAATTTAACGTGCGTGAATTTAAATCTATGGACTAAGCTGAAAAAATAGGTTATAATGATAAAAAAAAATAAAA
>CAZRBD010000006.1:36783-54277 GCA_964598265.1 uncultured archaeon | reverse complement strand
TGATTTTACAATAAAAAAAATAAGTAAAACCAAGATAAAAAAAAATAAAAAAGTCATTGTAGTTCTAAAATCTCTTAAAGAAAATCATCGATTTTTCTGCTTATGCTTTCCACCGAACTCGTAATAAATTAGGTTTAAAAAAAAAGAATTCAGGTTAATAAATAAGTTAGATGTGGTTTTTGGCAATAGAGAGGTTTGAGCCAAAGGTTTAAATTTACGATTTGAATAATAACAAATGAATCAAAATACAAAAATAAAAGGAATGAAAATATGAAAAAAAAATCTAGTTTGGGTATTTTATTTATTTTTAGTTTATTTTTTTCAGCAGTGATAATAAATGTGCGTGGTGAAACGTACACATGTGCCCTTGAAGCTGGAGATCAGTCTATTCTTGAAGTGGTAGAATTGGACTCATTTTATGGAAGTCAATATGGTGCGAATCTAGGTGATAAGTTCAAAGTACTAGTTACAAGTGTCACTGAAGGAGTAGATTCTTTTTCCATAGGAATAGACTATTGGGGTATAATATCAAGTAGTGAAACATTTGAAACAACCCCAGATTCTCAATCTACAGTTGTTTTGCCTAAAGATCCTACCACCTTAGCCCCTGGTCTTGGTTATGTTGTACTTAGCCCTGTTAGTTCTTATCTAACTGAACATGCTTTGGTGTATCCTGACGCGACAGTTAATGGAAATACTTTACAAATTTATGATCTAAGTGATGACACTACGGAACAAAAATACACCTCTAACGGGATTATTTCTGAATTAAAACAATATAACAGTACCACTACATGGTATTTAATGAGAAGACAGGGTTCAGCAAATATTTCAGGACCGGATCTTCCAATATTGATTGGAATAACAACCATGACAGTATTAAGTCTAGTTTACATCCGGAGGAAAAGAAAACAGGTATGAGTTCCTTTCAAAAATTAATCGGATATTATATAGAAAAAATTCTGTTCCCTCCCCCAAACCCAACTTTCTAATTTTAATTCTAAACCCTTTTTTTTATAGCCCTTTTTTTGGTCAAATTTTCCCATTGCTATTTTTTCTTTATATAAATTCGTTTAATAATTTTATAAAAAGATTGGAGTGTAATAGAATATGTATGGGATGTAAATCAATCACCACCCTATCATTAAAGGAGTTACCGCTACATTAGTTCAATCTCAACTAACACGGACTCAGGGATTTGTATCTTCATTATAAGGTGCATAGAACGTTCATTAGTAATTATTTCAAAAAGACGCTTATGAATTCTCATCTCAAATTTAGCCCATGTTGCCGTTCCTTGTCCAGAGGGAGCTTTTAACACTGGAACTCGCAATCTTTTAGTAGGAAGAGGAATGGGACCCATTTTTTTGATACCTTGTGTAGAACAGATTTGATTAACAGATTCGCATACTGCTTTTAGAGCATCTAATTGGGTAGATGATAATCGTATGCGTGCTTTTTGTATGCTTGACTCACCAATAAATTTTATAAAAACCGAAGGTTTTGACTTATATTCTATCTAATATATGTATAATCGATAATTATTGATATTAAATAAATTTTATCTTCGACTTCTAAACTTAGGATATGAAAAAAATAATCTTCATTCCTAAAATGGTGTTGATTTATCTCCAATCATTTAATCTACTTAATTAAGAAAATCCAAGTAAGAATTTATTACCTATTTGAACATTTTTAAGATATTCTCTCGCAACTTTTAAACATTTTTCTGCTTGTTTTCTTGGAGTAATAGGTAAATCTTTCATTTGATAATCACCATGAAACACTAAAAGGCTATAGGGAATCTTAGGGTTTATCTCACTAATAAAATTTGCTATCAATTCCACTTCCTCATGGTTGACATAACCTGGAACCATCAAAGTACATGCGCTCAATTCTGGCATTTCTTTTCCCCTGGTTCCAAAATAATTGTCAGCTAAGAATTTGAAATTTTCAAGAGTCCTTTTATTACTCACACCACATAAAGCAATATTCAACTTTTCATTATAAGCTTTTAAATCAAATTTTATATTTCCACCAGATTTTAGGGCAATTTTCATGCATTTGTCAACCCACTCCTGGTTTCCGCTTCCATTCCATTCCCAACAGATTCTAATTTTTCTTTTCTCAAGAATCTTTTCAGCTAAATTAATTGAAAAGGGTAATTGTGCTTCAGGAGTTCCTCCAAAATAACATAAACAAGTAATTTTTTCATTTTTAATGACTTGATTTGCTAAAGTTTCAACATCAACTAAATTCTTTTTTGAGAAATTCTTATGGGACCAATTTTGACAGAATAGGCAATTGAACGAACATCCGTATAGAAAAGCAGCATAGTTCAAGGTACCAAATTCAGGACCATCATATTTAGAATACTTAGGATACCCGTGAGAAGTTCCTGCTGGACAAAACCAACTATTACAACAATTTGTAGGATTTGGGTCCGTATAACCATGAATATAACCTTTCGTTTTTGTGGGTATTGGTAGTTCACCACTTTCGCTTTTTTTTACATTCCTTAACCCACAATAACTCACGTCATTTTCTGAGAGATTACATTTATTGATGCAGTTATAACAACTTAATTTTATCTTGCGTTTAGTTGCTTTAGGAGGGTTTTCAGGTAAACCTACTAAGGATCGAACTTGTTTATGAATTAAGGAAATCTGTTTTTTTACCTGAACCCAATCATATTTTAGAATACAATCTCTACAAATACTTAGAGTACTAGAAATTAAGTTATTGATCCTATTACAGAATTTACAAGCTCCCATCTTTAGGTTTCTTCTTTAATAATAAAAATGTTTGACCCGCGTGTTGACTTGGGTTTCCCTTTATCATAAAACCTTTAAAATCGTTTTTAACAAATGATTTATTAAATAGTTCTAGATCCATTTCACTTTCAGGATAAAATTCAATTACCATTCTACCTTTTTTTTTCAATATCTTATTCAGAGATTTCGCTGTATTACTCAAAATCTCCATTTTACTTTTTGAATTACTGATTTCATTGATAATAAAATTATATGCTGAGATTGAGATAATATAGTCAATCTTTTCATTTTTGAGTGGTAAAAAATTAATGTCAGCTAATATTAACTCCAGATCTTGTAAATAATGATAATTTTTTTTCTTTTCTCTTGCCTTCAAGAGCATGTCACTTAAAATATCCACTCCTATCACCCTAAATCCTTTTTCAACTAGTATTTCTGAAGAAAATCCTGATCCACATCCTAAATCCAGAAATAGTGCAGAATCTTCTGTTTCTAAGGAGTTTTCTTCATTATCTCGTAATTTTTCGTCGAAAAGGTATTTAAAACTTAATATTGTTGATCTTTTTTGGTTTCGCTCCCTCCATTTGGAGTTATTATATTCGTCGGCCTTTTCTTCAACATAATCATCGGGAAATATCGGACGGTTTTTTCTCGCCAATAGGATCACAAATATAAAAATGTTTTAAATATATAAATAACCAAACTCAATATATCTTAAAAAAATATTTTTATACACACAAATAAAGACAACAAATTTTATTGGAAGGTTTTAAAATGTCTGCAAAAATTAAGAATACAATACTTATAGTTGACGATGAACCAGTTTCGGGTCCATATTGAACTCGAAGGTTTAATATCGTCAATTTAACTGAGAAGTTTTTGAAATTGGGAGATTTCGATACTATCACAAGTAATAATGCGAAAGAAGCAATGAAAATGGTAGAAGAAAATTACGAGAGAATTTCCTTGATACTCCTAGATATTATGATGCCAGGACGCAGTGGTTATAGTGTTTTGGAGGAGATCAAGAACACTGAAAAATTCAAGGACATCCTTGTAGTTTTATTTACAGTTAAAAGTTTTAATGAGGATGTCCAAAAGGGAAAAAAATTAGGTGCTGATGCCTACATAACTAAACCATTTTCTGGGAAAGAACTTTTGGGCAGGATAAAAGAAATTCTAAATAAATAATAACAAATTGCTTATCTTTAATTTTCTAATCTCTCTTTTTAAGATTTTACACCCTGTATTTATGGTTTATCTGATATTATCTCCATAAAATATAGCTACTCATGTAGAAGGGTACTCATCTAAATTGACTAGGCTTATTAATTAATAAAACAAATTATAAATACTATTATAACTCTTCAAATATATGAAATGAGTAGCGTTCTTTTGTTCACATTTTAACTTTTCAAAAAGTCTTCTAGTTTGCGTCGTGGTGAATGCGGTGTTGGTTTTGCATGCCCAATTCTAAAAATCAATTGCGGAACACCTGTATAAGGTTTAATTATCTCCAAAAACTTTTTTTGAACTTCAACTAATTCTTCATATTCCTCTAATATCTGACTCATCATTTGCATAGATAGATTTAATTTTGTAGCCATCAAGTGAACTCGAGCATATCTTCTGCCAATTTCTACCTGTTCTATTCGGTTGTTTTCTTGAGTGAACATTATTCCAAATGTTTTGGCTGAATGCGCATTTTTCTCAACAGAATTCACAGTTCTCTTCTTGAACGATTCACTGAAGCTCTTGTCTCGCCCAGAAAACTTTTCTGCGAAAAATTTAACATTTCCAGTTACACCCATATTCTCATAACTAAAACCATCTCGGTACTTGGCAACTTCATCGGCATTGAATCTAAACATTTTTGGAGTTTCAGCATAAGTTCGCTCTGTATATACTTCTATCTTAAATGCTTCGCTCATTAGATTTGCAATCTTGCTTATTTTCTCAGCATCAGTAATGAATCTCATAGGGTAATTTTTCACGTTGTTATAACTTTTTTGGAGTATTTTCAATTCTTCTACAGTTATTGGAGGTCCTTTGTAAGGGCGGCGATTTGTAACTCTTAATGGTATCTGGCTGAACAGATCTTCTTTTTCAACTTTCGTTTTCGCAATTATGATCTTTGCAACAGGTGATTTTCCTGTTTTTTCGACAGGGTCAATTCCTTCTGGGAATAATTGTATAGTCGTTTTATAACCAAATTCCTTTGCTGACATTGATAGTAATTCTAGAAATGTTCCCTGACTGGCGTAAATCAGACGGTGTAAAGGGTCTGTCATCGGTAATAACCGATCTGGGTCTATGTATAGGCTAATTTCATTTGTATTTTTCAAAAGTAATTGCCATGGTTGTTTGTTAAAGGGATTTGGTGCAAGAATAGCATAACTGAGCATTTTCAATCGGACATCATCATATTGAGCCACAATTTTTTCAGGGTCCCATGCTTCCCTCGCCACTTGTAATAACTTTTTAGCTTTAGGATTTCGTGTCAATTTTTTATCACAATTATACAATATGACTTTACACTATTTAAGCCTTTAAAAAAAGTTTTGTTGAGTAAAGTCGATCATTATTGTGCAAAAATTCAAAAAAAAATCATTTATGAAATTGAGTATATACGACAGAATATATAAAAAATTTTTTCAATAATGGCGTATTTTGAAAATTATTAATCCAAATTCTAAAACAATATTGAAAAATTAAAATGTCTACTAAAATAGTCGTTATTGGAATGGGATATGTAGGGGTTCCTATGGCTGCATTACTAGCTGATGTTGATGACTTCTATGTCGCTGGAATTCAGCGTAGATCATTAAGGTCTGGATGGAAAATTGATTGGTTGAATCAAGGAAAAAATCCGTTTGAAGGAGATGAACCAGGTTTAGAGGAGTTGATTGCTAGAGTAGTTAAAAACGGAAAATTTAAAGTTACTGATAAATATGATGCTGCCGATGATGCCGATTTTATTTTAATTGACGTACAGACTCCAGTAGATGATAAGAAGATCCCTAGATATGAATCCCTACGGGATGTATCAAAATTTATAGCCTCACATATGAAGAAAGGAGTAACAGTAATTATTGAATCAACATTAGCTCCAGGAACCACAGATAATATCGTCCAACCAATTTTAGAAGAAGAAAGTGGCATGAAAAGAGGTGAGGATTTTTATTTAGTATTTTCTTTTGAGAGGGTAATGCCAGGAAAATTAATAGAATATATCACAGATATCCCTAGGGTTATTGGAGGAGGCTGTGATAAAGCAAACGAAAATGCTAAATTTTTGTATGGAAAAGTCGTGAAAAAAGAGATCCAAGTCACTGATACTTTAACAGCAGAATTAACAAAATGTATTGAAAATACCTACAGAGATGTTAATATTGCATTTGCTAATGAGATGGCTTTAGTAGTAGAAGATTTTAATAGAAATATCTTTGAAATTATCGATTTGATCAATCACAGACATGATAGGATGATGCATTATCCTGGATCTGGAGTAGGTGGACATTGTTTAACAAAAGATCCCCATCTTCTTGTATATGGACATCGTACTTACACGGAGAACAAATACGAAACCAAGATTTTGTTAAAATCAAGAAAACTAAATGACTTTATGCCGGAACATATGGTGGAGTTGATGGAGGATGCCCTAAAAGAGGCGAACAAGCATGACAATATTAAGATCGCGTTTATGGGTGTTGCTTATAAAGCAGATTGTGATGATACTAGGAACACCCCCTCAGAAAATATAGTTAGTATCTTAAAGCAACGTTATCATTCTCACAATATCGAGTACATAGCCCATGATCCATGGGTTAAAAAAAAGGATTACAATGCAACGGAATTAACTGATGATTTTAATAAAGCTGTTTCAAATGCAGATGTGTTAATATTTGCAACTAATCATAAAGAATATTACTCAATAGATCTTGACGAATTAAGAAAAAAAGTGAGAACTCCAATTTTGATTGATGGCAGAAACATATTTAATAAGAAGGAAATGATTAAAAAAGGATTCATCTATCGTAAAGTTGGTGAGGGTTCCAAAATTTAGACGCTTTGAAAATTATAGAAAAAAGTACAAATAAAGTGTATTTTTTATCTCAAGATTCTCGTAGAATCCCGATTTAAATCCTACCATTTAACAATTTAATCGTTTTAGATTTTATTTATTTTGTTTTGCTTCATTTTCCTTAACTTTTTGGAGTTTCTGTGCTCTTCTATACCACATCTTTATTATTGAACAATTTATCTCGTAACACTCGTTATCATAATCAATATCTAAATAGTCTTCTTGATTTGTCATCTTTGATTAACCTTTATTTTTCTTATGTTCTCAAAAGGAAGAAGAAATTAAAGAGTGAGGTTTATATATAATAACAGTACTAATGAGAGTAGTAATATTTTATAGGAATTTTTCGGTATTTCCTAATTTCTAATAATAACTCATATTTTTTGATTTTGTGTTAAATCTCGAATCTTTCGCGTGATCCATAGAAATAGATCCTAAAATTTAATGATCTACCCCTTGAGATTTTTTATTTGAGATTTTTTTAATTTTCTTTTTTGAATTCGTTTTTTAATACCTTTTACACAATCTATGAAACCATCCATGATGTTTCAACCAGAAGAACAATAAAAATCATTATAGGGTGAATCAATGGTTTCATCAACCAACCTACTTTTCCATTCTGACATATTATTGAAATAGTTTAGAGTTTTTTAGTTAAAAGAACAAACTAGGAAATATATATATTTTTGTTATTAGGTATAAATATTCAATAGATTTTTAAAAACCAAACCTAACATTTATTAAATTTCAAATTTTCATGAAATGTGATTAAAATGATATACCAAACTGATTATTGGGAAATTATTAGAGTTTTTTTTGACTGGGTGGGAGAATCAGCAGCAATCATGATGGTCCTATCTGGCGTAATGGCTATTACTTGGCTGGGGTATGAAAGGAAGCGTAGAGGATCATTTACAAAAAGAAAAGTCGATATGGAATTTGCTGTCACTAAGTTTCTACGAGTCATGTCATATTTGGGTTTAGTTCTTGGAATTTTCGTAGTCTGGTCGGGTGCGATGAGTTTAATTTTGGATATATCTCCAAGCTTTGAATACGCAAGATTAAATCCTGGACAAGTTGCTCCTTTTGATGGGGAAGCTAATCATTTTACGAGTATATTTTTGATTGTAATTGGTATTGCTATGTTTTTCTTTCCCATAAAAGATCTTCCTTTAGCTAGTATGATAGGCCTTTTGGCTGCGACGGCTACAGTTATTGTTATTGCGTTACTTGTGCCAGATTGGGCCGTGGGATTGATTGCAGGAGTGATAAATCCAAAATGGATATTAGTGATAATATTTATCATTGTAACAGTCGTAGTGATAATTGCAGTGAAATTTTATATCGGAATATTCAAAACCATATCAAAAGTCTTATCTTGGCCTCCTATAGCTTTTGTTATCGTAATATTTTGCTTGGTCCAGGGATTTGCGTTGTGGATATGGGGTGTCAGCATTTTTGATTTGGGATTTGTTGCTAATCTCCTATAATTTATAATAATTTTTTTTTATTTTCTTTTAAGATTCAAAAAATAGCTGATCTTGATAATTTTAATAAATATTACTTGTTTATTTAGTATAACAACGTGGAAATTAAAAATTATGGGGGGAATAAAAGAGATAAAAAATATACTCTCTGAATTGAGAAATAGCATTGATAGTTTAACAAAAGAATTACATTTAACTAATATTACAATTAAAGAATCTTTACAAACAACATCGGATACAATTAAAGAAATGAGTAAAGCATTAGAATCTACAATGAAAACAATGTCTGATTTGACAATTCAGATGAATATAAGAGAAACAATACTTAAGAGTCTCGGAATTGATGGATTGATTCCAGATTTTCTAAAGAAAAAGAAATAAAGGTTATAACTTGTGCTCCTTCTCTAAGTTCTTCATTACAAAAAAAGCTACGACTAAAGAAAGTATATATACAAAAGTAATCAATGACCATAAAGTAATCTCATTTAAATTATTTGAAATTATCCCCCCAATTACTTTATATACAAAAAATATACTAAATAATGCTAGTAAGGTAATTCTCGATTTTATCCTTTCCATAGTCCATAATTCATAAAAAACTTATATTTATCATTAAAATAATATAATAATAAGAAGAATTAAAAGTATAATAAGAATTATTAAAAAAAAAAAATAATTTTTAAAAATGGTAGTAAAAGCTCCAAAAGCCCCACCTATTTGTTTTGCATGTGGGAAAAACTGTGAAGATTCGATGGAAAGAACCCATTATTGTATATGTGATATTGCTATATGTCATAATTGCATTAACTCTGTAAAAAAAAACGACACATCTTGGATTTGTCCTAAGTGTAAGGCTGGAAATGATGTAGAAGAAAGCAAACTTTTCCGATTAACCTAAAGATATGAATCTACCATGTTCTTTCACAAATCAAATGAAAATTTAACGATATAATTTGTGGCCTATGATGAAAAATAATTATAATGAATCATAAAAATGATTAAATTAAGAGGAAGGCTGAGTGCCAGATAATATTATATCAAAAGTAGTTGAAATTAATAACTGTAAAAAGGAAGATCTTGTAAAAGCGTTTTTTAAAGCACAATTTTGGGAAGCGATAAACCCTGCAAAAAAGATGGAAGCAAAATTTATTTCTCCTAATGTTTTATACACTAAAATTTCGGATGAATTTATTAATATTCAAGTAGAGATGGAAGGTGAATTGGTTTTACAAGATAAGGGAGATCAACCCGGGGGAAAGGGTCGATTAATAGAATTGAATGTTCGAAATAATAAGGATATCAGAGAATTGGAGGGTAATATAAGAATTAAAGCTCTTACATCTTCAAAGTGCAAAATAGGTATATTCATAAAGAATTTTAAACTTGATAGTGACTTTTTTAATTTAATTGGGAGACGTGTAGCAGAATTAACATTGCGGAGTAAAATCACCGACATGTTGAGGATTTTAGAACGATGGTTGAGAACTAACTCTTTAAATGAATTACAATGAATCACATCATATTTTGAAGATACAAGAGATTATTATAGCCTCTGGGGGGAATTGAACCCCCAACCTTAACAGGAAGTTTTCGAATTTAAGCTTCATCTTCCCTTTGCTTTACTAGAGCAATGCTCTACCAACTGAGCAACAGAAGCGGTATATATTGTATGAGATTTTTTAACTTCTATTCCTTAAGATTATTGATTTATATTATATATCGAGAGTATTCTGTACGCTTCTTTCAGATTTATTAAATAAAATCTTTTTATTTTTCTGCACAAACTTCCAACCAAACCCTTTTAATTGTTTCAAGGGGCCTTCTATATCTTTGGGATTTCCTGTCCTGGTGAAAATAAGATTAGTTTTCTTGATTACTTTAAATGCGTTGTTTAGAGTCTTGAACTTTTCAATAAGTGCTTTAGCTTTCTTAGGACCGATATCCACCAATCTTTCAATGAAATAAATTCTCCGGTCTTCTTTTGACATAGTTTTGGGGGCTTTCCGTGATAAGAGGGGTATATTATCTTTTAAGTGTTCTCGGTACGCAATTCGTTCAATTGTTATAGCTGTTTCCTCAAGATTTCCATGTCAAGAGTAAAAAATAAAAGAAAAACGATTCATATTTATTATAATGAATTTCTGAATGTCAACTCTGTAATAGATACATTTGTGAGTTTTGTTCGAATTTTTGTGAGGAATGCGGGGATTATTTTTGCGACCAATGTCATCATGAACACTTAATTCAAGGGCTGTATTGCTTCACAGTAAAAAAAGAGACTACACAAATTAAATTCCCTTAAAAACCTCTTGTCTAAAGGAATACTTTTTTTCCTGTTAATAGTTAGTATTTATTAATTTATATGTTTTAAATCCTTAATCTAATTAGGAAAATGAATCGTTAAATATAATTTCTTACTATAAATTATCTTTATGAAAAGATTAGATTCTTAACTTAAATTAACGAGCAGGTGTTTTCGGATTAATATTTGGATTATGGAGAGTGACTCAGGAATTACTTTAGTTTACAAACCTTATTTGGATTTTCCGGTGAATGAAGATTTAGTTTCAGGGTTGTTAACAGCACTTAATCAATTTACTATAGTTGAATTCAAACAAGGAATAGAATCTATTGAAATGGGTGGTTTACGTTGGGTTTATATACTAGATAAAGATACTAACCTATTATTTATAGGAGCAGCCGAGAAAGATGTTAGTACTGACACTTTAAGAGCACGATTAGATGTAATAAGAGTAACGTTTATTCAACAGTATGCAAGCGAAAAAAACCGCTGGCAAGGTAAATGGGCAGGTAATGTCGAAATATACAAACCATTTGAAAAGATAATAGATGAATTTTATACTCAATGGCAACAAGCAGAGCGAATTGCCACAGTAGCTGAATTTTTTGATATTTTAGGCATTTTTCAGCAAATATTCAACTTGGCTATGAATGTAATTGAAGGACGTTTATCTGCAGAAAAAAAAATGGTGATATATGAAGCAATTGAGAAAATATTCGAAAACTATACTGAATCCGAAGTCGTTAAAGATAATCCAGAATTGAGGAGTATTACCTTTGAAAGAGGAGTTGGATTTAATATTACGTCCATAGATCCTATGTCTTGTGATCTGTATATAACTGAAAAACAAATAAAAGGATTGATTAAACAAGTAGTTGAAATTATTAAAAATGAAGAGGGATATTATCCAAGTCTAAAGAATTTTGTCGAAGAAAACATATTTGATTATCTTTTTTCTAATTTTAGTCTTCTGCTTGAATTGAATTTGTTTACATTTTTTCTCAAATTATTTCTAATAAAATAAAAATTCCTCATCTGATTTCATTCAGACAAATAGGTATGAAGAATAATTAATTAAAGAATAAAGGAGTTTTACTCTATCGTCTAAAAATTATAAGTAACTAATTTAAATATATTTATTAAAAACTATATATTTAATGTTATTAAATAATTCCAAGTAATTTATTAGAAAAATATAATGGAACCAATACTGCTTATAATAATTCTCATTATATTCGTTCTAATTATTGTAAGTTATTCTAAATCTAACGTAGATTTTGTCGCTATTTCCCTATTTGGTTGTTTTACTGCCGCAACAATTACGGGTTTAGTATTAGGATTAGATATCGATACCTTTATCGGTTTTATTGAATGGAAAGCAATCATAATCATATTAAGTATGAGTATTATTACTAAAATAGCTCAAGATTCTAACCTTTTAGAATTTCTTGCTGTAAAACTCTTTAAACTATCAAAAGGAAATAGAAGAACTTTTTTTTGGCTCCTTTGTATATTGACTACTTTTTTAGCAGCAGTTATCAGCGATGTTGTTGTAGTATTAATTCTTGCTCCAATAGTTATTCGATTATGTCATTTTTTAAAAATTAGAGCTGGAACCTATTTACTGGGCATGACAATATGTATTAATATAGGTTCCATTATCACACCCTTCTCAAGTGGAGAAAACATCATTATCTCTATAGCGTTTAAACTAAGTACCATATATTTTATTCAGTATTATTGGATCTTTTCATTTATTTTGCTGTTTTCTACGATTTTTTTACTTGACAGATTTATCCTGAGTAAAGAACCAAAAATTGAAGAGGCGCAGAAGAATTTTGTATTAGATTTAATAGATACAGAAATTATGATTAAAAACAAAAAAATGTTTTATTTTAACGGGATTGCCATAATCATAACAATTATATTATTTGGTGTTCTCCCTTTACTTTTTTTAACTGCCATGATTGCAACTTTAATTTTGGTACTAGTTAATAGGAGTTATACGGGAAAAACTATGGGCCATCTTTTAAGGGATGTTGAGTGGGAAATCTTGTTCTTCTTCATTTCATTGTATGTAGTCGTTGGATGTCTTAGAGTGGCTGGATTTGGAGAGATTTTTGGAATGATCGCGTTTGAAACTTTGAATCCTTTTATTTTGTCCTTTATTATGCTACTAATAATTAGTTTTATCTCTGGCGTGGTTGCAAATACTCCTACTGCGCTAATTTTTATCCCTATTATAACCACATTAATAGCACCAGTGCCTGATGGTTTTGGTTTTTCATCAGTTCCACTATTTTTTTCGTTTATAATCGGTATCAATCTTGGCGGAAATTTTCTGCCTTCCGGAGCTGCATGTGACATGATGACCCTGAAAATAGCACAAGACTCAGGTGTAGAAAATTTTAATTATACGCGCTTACTAAAGACAGGATCTTCATTTGCCTTAATTCACATTGGAATATCAATATTGTACTTACTGATCTTAGTTCCATTCTTTGGTTAGTATGATACGATTATATAAAAAAAGAATAAAAAATAGTATAAAAAAAACATTTCTCATATCTGGTTGTGACACTTCAGCAGAGAGAAGACCCCAGTTTCGTTAAATCCAACCTCTTAACTGCATCGCTGTAATAACCCGTTCAAGAGCAATAATATAAGCACCCATTCTATTATGTGTATTGAATTTTTGTGATTGTTCAACAGTAGAACGATAAGCTCTGGTCATTACTCTATCTAATGCTTCAAATACTTCCTTTTCTCTCCAGAAATACAGATAATAGCCTTGAACCATTTCAAAATAGGAGACTGTTACTCCACCTGCATTACATAAGAAATCGGGGATAACTAAAGTTCCTTTTTGGAAGAGGATCTGGTCAGCATCTGGAGTTGTAGGACCATTTGCTAGTTCAGCAATTATTTTACAATTAATGTTCTCAACGTTTTTCCGAGTAATTACATTTTCAAGAGCGGCAGGTATTAACACATCACAATTTAATTCTAAAAGTTCTTTATTTGAAATCTCTTTTGTTCCATCTAACCCTACAACAGTTCTAGTTTTTTCTTTATGAAGAGCAGCTTCATGGGGATTTATCCCCTTCTCATTATAGATTCCCCCTTGTGAATCAGATACAGCAATTATCTTACAATTCAAATTATCATGCAAAATTTTAGCAGCCCAAGAGCCTGCGTTTCCATAACCTTGTATTACTACACTAGCACCATTTAAATTCAAATTTAAATCTTTAGCCGCTTCCCTAATACAATATACTCCTCCTTGAGCAGTAGCTATAGTCCGTCCAGCACTACCACCTAAAGGTAAGGGTTTACCAGTAATTACAGATGGTGTGTGTTTTCGAACGATAGTTTCATACTCATCTAGCATATAGGCCATAATCTGAGGATTAGTATATACATCTGGAGCAGGTACATCTATATTTGGTCCTAGCACATCGACAAGTTTTCGAATATAATTTCGTGCTAATTTTTCAATTTCATTATTGCTCATTTCTTTAGGATTGCAAATAATACCTCCTTTTGCACCCCCTAAGGGAATATCCACACAAGCACATTTCCAGGTCATCCATGCTGATAAAGCTTTTACTAAGGATGCACTTTCATCAGGATGCCATCTAATGCCTCCTTTCATTGGTCCTCGGGCTGAATTATATTGACTTCTAAAACCCCTAAAGGTTTTAAGTGTCCCATCATCCATTTTCATGGTAATCTTTATTTCAATAAATCTTTCAGGTGTACTCAATGCATTATATATCTGACTCTCGTAACCACTAATTTTACAGGCATCATAAAGCTGTTTCTGGGAGATCGAAAAAGGATCTAAATTTTCACTCACATTTAATCACTCTTTTTAATTTTTCTCTTTATTTTTACCATCGAATGAATATTTTTCATTTTAAGTATTAATAAGGATATCTTTTCTGATTTTTTTTAAATTAAAATTTGATATAATTCGATTAAAGAAATAATAGATAAAAGGGTTTTTATGTGGGAATGGTTTGGGAAACAACAGAAATACCTTTATAACAGAAAACAATTCTTATACGGAATAATTTTTTGAGATAATAGTAAACATTTTATCAATAATTTCATCTTTTAATTTTCAATTAATGCCAATTTATACTTTAAATACTTATGGATTGCGCGAGCTGCTTTTTTTCCTGCGCCCATCGCAGATATAACAGTAGCAGAACCTGAAACTATATCTCCTCCTGCATATATTCCTTCTAAACTAGTTTTACTATTTTCATCCGTTTCTATATACCCCCATTTATTAAGTTTTAAGTCTGGAAGTGATTTAATTAAAATAGTATTAGCTAGTGCTCCAATTGCTATTATGACCGTTTCAGCTTCTATAAAAAAATCAGAGTTTTCAATTAAAATTGGTCTACGTCGCCCAGATTCGTCAGGTTCTCCTAATCGCATTTTTACGACTTTGACCTGTTTTAAATTATCCTTATTATCTCCTATAAATCTTATAGGATTCGTTAAGAACATGAATTCAATTTCTTCTTCAAGAGCATGATGGTATTCTTCTCTCCTTGCTGGCATCTCTAATTCCGACCTTCTATATACCACTATTACTCGTTTAGCACCTAATCGTTTAGCAACTCTTGCTGAATCAAGGGCAGTGTTTCCTCCGCCTATTACTAAAACAATGTCCCCTACTTTTATTGGAGTATCATATTCGGGAAATTTATAAGCTCTCATTAGATTTGTTCTTGTAAGAAATTCATTTGCAGTCAAAACACCGTTTAGATTTAAACCCGCCATTTTTGGAAACATAGGAAGACCTGCCCCTACTCCAATGAAAAAAGCTTTGTAGCCCATCTCTTTTAAATCTTGTATTGTCAATGTTTTTCCAATAATAGTATTGTATTGTATCTTTACATCGAGCATTTTTAATATTTCAATTTCTCCTTTGACTATCTCTTTAGGTAGTCTAAACTCTGGTATTCCATAAGTTAATACTCCACCTCCCGCGTGGAAAGCTTCAAAAACAGTAACATCATATCCCATTCTAGCGAGTTCTCCGGCACATGTTAAACCTGCTGGCCCAGACCCAATAATAGCAATTTTAATATTATTGGGAGGTTTACATTCTGGACATTCTTTAAGTTGATTTTCTCTTTCCCAATCTGCAATAAATCTTTCTAGAAAACCTATCGCAATAGGTTCTTCTAAACTATTTAGTAAGCATGATTTTTCACATTGGGTCTCTTGAGGACAAACTCTCCCACATATAGCTGGTAATAAATTGTAATCTTTCATTAATCGAAGAGCATCAATTGATTTTCCTTGTTTTAATAATTTTAAAAATTGCGGAATATCAATATTTACAGGACACCCCGATATACAATGAGGCATTCCACATTGTAAGCACCTACTAGCTTCTAGTTTTACCATTTCTAAAGTTAACCCCTCGGACACCTCTTGAAAATTAGAGATCCTTACATGGGGATCTTGTTCAATCATTTTAGGCCTATATGTCTCCTTATAGATCTTTTGTTTTGATTTTGCAACTCGATTTAAACTCCTAAAACTTTTACTATCCTCTTTTATTTCTTTTTTTTCAATTAATTTTAGATCTAAAGCTTTTTGAAATAAATATGCTCCTTTTTTTGTTCTAATTATAACTGTTGACCACTCTGGTTCAGATCCAATTGAACCTACAGAAATATCGGCTTGTTCTGCGGTGAGATCATCACAGTAAAAACATCCCAATCTTCCATATTTCTTAAGCTCTTTTATAGGAATTGTATAGATTGAATGATCTTTGTTAAAAATAAAAAAACGCCCTTTATCGATGTCCATTTTTCTTATCCCCTTCATAGATATCTTAAATTCACGTTTTAGGAGATATTTTATCTGATCATAATCAAAAGATTCCATACAAAAAAGACCAATCTTGAGAGTGATATTTTCATAAAAAGGTTTATTAAGGGGATAAAAAGAGATCTTTTTTAATGCTTCCATCATACAGGGTGTGCCAACCACTGCGATATTATTATAATATCTTGAAGCATGCAAAATCTTTAAAGAAGGAGAGTTTGTATATTTGGTACCGGCAGTTCTTAATAGTTCTTCTTCACGGTCAATGATTATTGGTAGAGGTCTATGAGGTTCGTCTGATACACTTACTGCTATTGAAGCATCTATAATTTTTTCCTGAAACGCTGTTTTAAGTAAAGTTGTTACAATTCCTCCATTTTGTGCAAGACTTTTTATTCTCTCATCAGTAGTATGAGCAGAATAGATATCAATAAAACTATTTATTGCTTCTGAATGCCTGGTATTAGAATCCATTCCAACCTTAATTTTTTTTAAAGATTTTGGGAAGAAAGATCTCGGACAACATAAAAAACATAAACCACAATCAATACAGATATCTTCATTCAGTTCAAATGTGCTACTTGTATAATTAATAGCATGTACGGGACATATAGAATCACATAAACCGCAACCACAACATAGATTTTTATCTTTAATTATATTTACATTCGGAAATATTCCGTTGATGACATTTTTTTCGATTAAACTATGAAAAAATCTTGATTTTTCACCAAGAAATTCTAAAGAACCTAATTCTTTTAAATATTCTATGTTGAATATAAGAAGATCTTCAGCAATTTCTAATTCGTTTTTCAATGTATAGATATCTATTGAATCAATTTCTTTTATTTTTTTTAAAATAACTTGTCGTACTTTTTCTGCTTTAGTTAATAAATTTAAAAAATTTTCAAATTCAGTTCTAGTATATCTCTCTACTTTTAGAATTGTATCTTTATTTTTTAGTAAGACATTTACTAGCGTTGTCTTATTT
>CAZRBD010000006.1:0-36773 GCA_964598265.1 uncultured archaeon | reverse complement strand
CTTAATTTCCATTCGATTATTTAGCACCCCCCAAATTTTCGAGATTTTTACATTCATGCTTAAAATTTTCATATGATTTCTTTTCTTGGTTACTAAATCTATTAGCACGATTTATAAGATTATTAAAATCTACAGTATGTCCATCTACATCAGGTCCATCAACGCACGCAAATCGAATTTCTCCATTTTGAGTTGAAAATCGACAACCTCCACACATACCCGTTCCATCAATCATAATTGTGTTCAGTGAGACATATGTTTTTACTTTAGGTAATCCAGTAGAACCATTTGTTAAGGTGGAGACATTTTTCATCATTATTAAAGGGCCTATAGTGATTACAACACTTATTTCCTCGTTTTTTAATAGATCTTGAAGAGGTTTAGTAACAAATCCTTTTATTCCCTCACTTCCGTCATCAGTGCAAATTATTAACCGATTACTTACAGAAGCCATTTTATCTTTCCAAAATAATAAATCTTTTGTTCGAGCTCCTATGATTGAAATAATTTCATTTCCTGCTTTCTTTAATTCTTTTGCTTGTGGATAAGATTCAGCTATTCCAACACCACCACCTATTATAACTACAGGAAAGTCATATTTTTCAACGAGTATTTTGTTCCCTAGCGGTCCAACAATATCTAAAATCTCATCATTAGTTTTTTGATGCGAGAGTAATAAGGTGGATTTGCCAACTACTTGAAAAACTATTGTAATAATACCTTTATCTCTATCATAATCTGCAATTGTAAGAGGAATTCTTTCACCTGTCTCGTTAACTCTGATTAATACGAAATTTCCCGCGAATGCTTTCTTAGCAATTAAAGGTGCGTGAATATCTATTTCATATAACGTACCACTCTGTTCAAGCTTATATTTTCTAAGTATTTTAAAAGGCATCTTGAATCATCTTTTATTTGTTGAGTTTCAATCTCAGATATTAACTTAAAATATAATATTTATTCTTAATTGAAGGAATACTTTAATCTAAAAAAATCGTTTCGATTGTAACGGGAAATCATTCCCTTTTTTAAGCTATAGTGAAGAGTAAATTTAATTGTTCTTCAAGTCTACCATAAGATATTTCAGATTTATTAATTTTATTTATATTATTGATAAGTCATTTTATAATATAGATCCCTTGATCTATTAGAAAATGAGATAATAATGGATACAATAATAATTTTAGATTTTGGTGGACAATATGCACATTTAATCACACGACGCATAAGAGATATGGGAGTATATTCAGAAATTTTACCTTTTGACGTACCCCTTGAAAAGATTAAAGCCATAAATCCCAAAGGTATCATTTTATCTGGTGGACCTAATAGTGTTTATGATATTGGAAGCCCACAATTGCCTGAGGAATTTTATATATATGTTTCAGATGAAAAAATACCGGTTTTAGGTATTTGTTATGGACACAATCTTATAGCTCACCAGCTAAAAGGAAAAATTGAATCAAGTGACTATAAGGAATACGGCCAATCAGATCTGAATGTTATAATTGGTACCGGTCTTCTTGAAGGATTTAACAATATTGAAACAGTGTGGATGTCTCATGGAGACCAAATAAAGGAATTGCCAGAAGGATTTATTGTTTTAGCTAGTACAGCTACAACACCGAATGCTGTCATTGCAAACGACCAAAAAAATTTATTTGGTGTTCAGTTCCACCCAGAAGTAGGTCATACACCTAAGGGTAAAGTAGTTCTTGAAAACTTCGTTAACAAATATACAAAAGCTAAAAAAGAATGGAAATTAGAAAACTGGGTAGGCCAGACAATAGGAAATATAAGAAAAAGGGTTGGTCCAGAGAAAAGAGTTATTTTGGGATTAAGTGGTGGCGTAGATTCTTCTGTTGTTGCGATGTTAATGCATAAAGCTATTGGAGATCGGTTACATAGTATTTTTGTAAATAATGGAGTATTACGCAAAAATGAAGTAGTTGAAGTTCAAGAAACTTTTAAAGAGAAATTAAAGTTTAAGAACTTCCACTATGTGGATGCTGAGGATTTATTTCTTAAAAAACTTACTGAAGTAGATGATCCAGAAGAGAAACGACAAGTTATAGGTCACACATTCATTGAAGTCTTTGAAAATAAGACCATTGAATTAGAAAAAGAATTTCCGAATATAAAATTTCTTGCTCAAGGAACTATTTATCCAGATCGTGTTGAATCAAGTGCTACAAGCAACACTTCTGCAAAAATAAAATCTCACCATAACTTAACTTTACCCGAAAATATGATGTTAGAGATTATAGAACCGTTAAAAGATTTGTACAAGGATGAGGTAAGGAGGATTGGGCTACAATTAGGTCTACCCAAAAATATTATTTACAGGCATCCCTTCCCTGGAGTAGGCTTAGCAGTGAGAATCATAGGTTCAATTGATAAAGAAAAGCTTGATATTTTACGAAATGCTGATGAGATATTAATTGAAGAGATAAGAGCGGCTGGAATATACGAAAATTTATGGCAAGCTTTTTGTGTCTTTCTTCCACTTAAAACTGTTGGAATTATGGGAGATTACCGTACCTATGAGAATATTTGTTCCATTCGAGTAGTTGAATCTCTCGATGCGATGACAGCGAATTTTGCGAAATTAGATATGAATTTGTTAGAGAAAATTAGCACCCGAATTATCAATGAAGTAAAAGGGATTAACAGAGTAGTTTATGATATCTCAAACAAACCCCCAAGCACAATAGAATATGAATAACCTTACCCTCATAATACTCCATCGTTTACATTAAATTTTTTTTTTAGAATTTTGATTAGTTTTTGGTTTTGCATGGAAAAGTTTTAAAATTTTCTTAATTTAAACGTCTTGATTATAATGACTGAAAAAGAAATTGTATGGGATTTATCAGTTCTATTTTCGGATTTAAATGATCCCAATATTTTTAAGACAATGGGGAGGTTTGAGAGTGAAGCTATTCAATTTGTTAGTGATTATAAAAGAAAAATTAATCCAGAAGATTTTAATGCTGATAATTTAAATGAGCTTTTGAAAAAACTTGAAGAATTTTGGGCAAATGTAGATGATTTAGATTTGTTTTGTGAACGCTCGTTTGATGCTAATATGACTCTTCCCGAAACAAAAACCCTACATAACAAATATGAAGATTTTATAACACAAATATTTAAAAAATTAGCTTTCTTTGACTTGGAAATTGGGAAATTAGTATTTGAAAATAATAATCTGATTTCGCATCCTATATTATCAAATTATAAGCATTATCTAGAAAAAGTTTATAGAGCATATCCTCATACATTATCAGAAATCGAAGAACAACTAATTTTGGAGAAAGATCAATACGGTGTTAAAGCTTGGAGCCAACTACAAGGAGCTTGGTTAAACACAAGAGAATTCAAAGTTAGTGTTGAAGGTGAAGAAAAAATTCTTTCATATGGAGAGGCTAATAGTTTATTTGTTCATCCTGATCGATCAACACGAATTTCTGCAAATAAATCTATATACAGTTTATTGGGAAAAGATGAGGAGATCTTCTCTTCGGCACTACGCAATATTTGTGGGAATTGGGTGAAAAATTCTGAACGCAGGAAATTTGAGAACCCTATGCACTCAAGTTTTATAGCTAATGATACAACCCAAGAAATTATTAATAGACTAATGAAAACCATTGAAGAGAATGTCGAGGTGTATCAAAGACATTTGAAACTTAAAGCTAAACTCCTAAAGCTACCCAAGTTAAGTAGTGCGGATGTTATGGCTCCTCTTCTTGATGTAACTAATATGAAGTACACCTGGGATGAAGCAAAAACTCTGATACTTGAAGCTTTGGGCGAATTTGAAGAAACTTTTGCAGGATATGCTAAAGATATGTTCGATAAGGATCGGATAGATGCTCAAGTTAGAAAAGGTAAAAGAAATGGTGCCTATTGCGCAAGTTGGTTTAATGGTAAATCAGCATTCATTTTAATGTCATTCCAAGGAACAATAAGGGAGTTATTCACACTTACACATGAACTTGGCCACGCGATACATGATTACTTAACAACAAGACAACAAACATACTTTAATTTGCATCCAGGAGCTGCGGGGGCTGAAACAGCTTCAACTTTCGCAGAGCTATTAATGACTGATTTACTTCTCAAAAAAGCAGAAACGGACGAAGAAAAGATGGCAATTCTGGCTTATGTATTAGATGGAGCTGGACAAGCGGCTTTTCAAGTTAGTGCACGATTTTGGTTCGAAACGAGTCTTTATAAGGCTATCAAAAATGGTACAAATTTAGATGGAAAAACAATTTCTAAATATTGGTGTGCCGGGAGAGATAAAATTTATGGGGAGTCGGTTGAATGGTTTGAAGAAATGGATTGGGAATGGTGTATGAAAGGGCATTATTTCATTCCTAATTTTCGTTACTACAACTACCCTTACGTTTATGCACAACTGTTTGTATACGCTCTATATCGGATATATAAGAATGAAGAATCCTCATTTGTACCGAAATTTAAGAAATTATTAAGTTCTGGGGGAAGCTTATCTCCAAAACTATTAGCTGAAATTGTTGGTTTTGATATAAGTAAACCAGATTTTTGGAAATTAGGTATAAATCAATATACAGAATTTGTTGATGAACTAGAAAAGCTTGTTAAAAAATAAAAAATCTTAAAAAATTTTTTATATTCTATCTGAATTTTTTAAGTTTCTTTGGGAGAAATAGGCAGGGTTTTGTCTACTTAAATTAATTGGTAACAATAAGTTCCCCCGAAGGGTCTTTTTGATATTGGTTTGATTACTTTAAAGGATTTATTAATAACTAAATCTAACGGAACGTTGAATGTATTACAGTAGTCAATTAAGTAAGGCATGATTTCAACCTGTTCATTTTCTCCATAATCTGTAATTTTAGCTCCAACACCAAGCTTTTCTTCTAAATTCTCATTAGTTCTTAAAAAAATACTCCCTCTATGAATTCCAGTCCCTAATTCATTACCACAAACTGTCCGACCATTTTCAAGAATGGTTCCATCAGTCAAAAATTTCAAACCAAGTACTATAATGATCCCACCCGCCATGTATTCACCCAAAAAGTCTTTAGCTGTGCCTCCGATGATTATTACAGGGATTTTATCCTTATATTCTTTCATATGAATGCCTACACGATATCCAACATCTCCCTTAATAATGATTTTCCCTCCTCTTGAAGATAATCCAATAACATCGCCACCATCTCCATTAATTATTAGAATTCCATCGTTCATGGTGTTACCAGATTGATCTTCGCAATTACCATCAACAAAAATTTTAGGGCCGTCCATGAAAATACCTAAATCATTTCCAGGGATACCGTCAATCAAGATTTCAATATCTCCTTGTAAAGCTGCTCCTATGAATCTTTGGCCGCAAACATTATGTAAAATGATTTTTTTACAATTGATGTTTACTGCTTGATGAATCATCTCATTTAATTCTTTATAATCCATAGGATCCCCATTTGGAGCAGCATCAATCTCGACTGTTTTATTAATCCCCATTTCATATTTTTTTACTTCAATTCCGTTAACTACCATTTTTATTTATTCTCCTGCGTGTTTTACACCTAAAATTTCCGCAATTCGTGGATTTGGACCAATATACCTTAATCGGTCTCTATTTGAGCGTAGTGACTCCACAGAATCTATTCCCATCGCTCCTAAAACCTCTCTTAATTCTTCATTCCAAGAACGAAATAAATTTATTATTCTATTTTTCGCAACATCAATATCTAATCTCTTAACTAAATATTCTTGTTGAGTAGCAATTCCCCACGAGCAAAGGCCTTTAAAACATTGTTGACAAACTCGACATCCCATTGCTATTAATACAGGCATGGAACACATTGCCATATCTGCTCCTAACGCAATTACCTTGACTAAGTCGGCAGAGTATCTAATCGAACCCCCGGCAATTAAAGTTATTTCTTCTCGTAACCCCTCTTGTCTTAACCTTTCATCAACAGCAGCAATAGCCATCTCAATAGGGATTCCTGCGTGATCACGGATAATCCTTGGAGCAGCTCCCGTACCTCCTCTGAAACCATCAAGAGTTAGGAAATCAGCCCCACCTCTAACAATGCCTACCGCTATCGGCGCGGAATTATGTACTGCTGCTATCTTTACTCCCACAGGAACTTTATATCTTGTTGCTTCTTTTAATGCTGCTATTAATTGAGCTAAATCCTCTATTGAGTAAATATCATGATGAGGATAGGGAGACAATGCATCACTTCCTTGTGGAATCATACGAGTTTGCGATATCAAACTACTTACTTTCTCACCTGGGAGATGACCGCCATGTCCTGGTTTAGCCCCTTGCCCAATTTTAATTTCAACACCTGCAGCGTTGTGTAAGTAATTTATATCAACACCAAATCTTCCTGATGCAACTTCAGTAATAAGATTCGGAGCATATTCATAAAAATCGGGATGTAAACCACCTTCTCCTGAACCTGCAACAATATTTAACTCTCTTGCTGCTTGATATATTGCCTGACATGCATTGTAGCTAATCGACCCTAAAGACATATGGCCAACCATAATTGGCATATCAATATCAAAATTAGGAAAGAGATTTGTCTCTAATGTTATATCGTTAATGTCATCTGATTCGCCAACAAAATCAAGCTGTTTTGGTTTTCGTCCAATAACTATCTTAGTTTCAATTATTTCTCTTAATGGATCGATACTGGGATTTGTCACTTGGCAAGCATCAAGGAGTAAATCGTCGAAAATAGATCTGATTGGTCTATCGTTCCCAGTGGCAGAAAGTAAAACCCCTCCGTTTCCAGATTGAGCCCATATGATATTTCGAATCTTTCTCGTGTAATTACCATGTGGGGGTAAATAAGCTTCATTTTGAACAATACGTATTGCCTTTCCTGGGCACATTACAACACATCTTTGGCATGCTACACATTTTTTATCCGCAGCAATAATTTTTTCTCCATTAAAAGATAAAGCTCCGAATGAACAGTGATTTATACATCTTTTACATTTCTTGCAGTACTCTCGATCAACATTCACTCGAAAATAGGGGATTATCTCATGTGCGATTGCCATATTTTATGCCTCCATTACAGATAAATTATCTTTTTTTAGTGGTATTTCAAGACCATTTCTAATTAAACCTTTCCCTAGCTTAGCTATAACAGCTGTCCCGCTCTTCGGATGCCAAACATCTTGTAAATTAAAATTACTATCTCTAAGCATCAACCTTCTAAATGAAGATTCTTCACTGCTCATATAAACCGTATTTCTATCTTCAGAAATTCCTACCACTAAAGGTCTTAACTTTTTTCTATCCGATAAACCTATCATTGTGGGTACAGGGTTTGAATAACCAACAACGATGGAAAATGGTCCATTCAACATAGCGCTCCTATAAGTTGCTCTTATAGTTTTATATATTACTTGAGATTTTTTATCTAGTTTTTCAATCTCTCTATATAATGGAGGTGTTAAAGCGATAACTGCAAGAGATACAGGAATTTTATGTTTACGACATAATAAATCAAATAAATATGCGATAACTTCTGTATCGGTAAAAAGAGTACATTTATATCCAAATGAATCTAGGTATCTTTTATTCGTTCCATAGGACGTTATCTCTCCATTATGAACCACCGAACAGTTTAATAGATTAAATGGGTGTGCCCCACCCCACCATCCGGGAGTGTTTGTTGGAAATCTTGAATGTGCCAACCACATATACGCATTATATTCTGAAATTTTATAAAAATCAGCGATTTCATATGACCAGCCATTCCCTTTAAACACACCCATATCTTTTCCAGATGACATCACAAATGCATTTTCAATATTCGCGTTGATTTCCATCACTAATTGAACTATTTTCTCATCATTATCTTGGTTTTTATAGTTCTCTGGATCGAAGAAAGCTCTCCAGATAATAGGAGGATTGGCAACACCAGAGGGTACATTTGTTGGTATGGGCTCAGATTGGATAATCCTGCCATATTTTTCAAGAAATTTCAATGTATCTGATTTAGCATTTTCACTGTCAAAAAGAAAATGAAATGCATAATAATTTTTATATTCAGGATAAATACCATATCCCGCAAAACCAGCACCAAGACCATTTTCTCTCTCTCTTAAAATACATAGCATATCAATTACTTTATCTCCTGACACTCTACTCCCATCAATATTCATAAAACCAGAAATTCCACATCCATCAAACACCCTCTGATTCCTAAATTTTTCAGGTAAAGAAGTATAATTTTCCCATCTCATCTATCTTCAACTCTTCATTTTTAAGAATCCGGTTTTACATTTTCTCTCTCTATTATATAAAATAATTCTTTCAAATCCCCAACGTCTCGTTTAGTGAATTCTAAACCCACTCTTTTACGGGCAGCTTTTGACAACATACCCACAGTTCCTTTTTGATAAAAGGAGTTAAATTCACTTTCATATCCTTTTGGAGTATAACCTTGCTCTGCTGCGAGATTTCGTAATATTGAAAAGATTTCAATCATCCCAACTCTCATAGGACAGAGCTCATAACATAAATAACAATCAAGGCACAACCAAATTGAAGGATCATGTATGACCTCCTCAGCTCTTCTCTCAAGGAGCCTACCGACAATTTCACTTGGTTTGAATTCGGTCATTTTTGCAAGAACACAGTCATCGTCACATGCTCTACATGAATAACATCTGAGTAAGAAATTAAGATCGAAATATTTTCTTATCTCTTTATTTTTCACTTGGATGATTTCTATTTTTTCAAAAAGAGAAATAACTTGCGTTCTGTGGTATTTTTTCATAATTTCTCGAATATCAATCCCTAACGCAATACAGAGTAATTCTGAATAATATAAAACGGGAATATCGTAATTATGATCTTCTTTTTTTAATCTCTGTTGTAAATGATCAAATTGAATAAAACACTGAGGACAACAAACAACAATGCAATCAACCTCATTCTCCTTCAGGCTGGATAATTTCGCATTAATTATTTCTAATGATAGATTTGGATCTCCGGCCCTTTCGAGACTCCCCCCACAACACTCCATTTTAAGATCATAATCAATACTTTGAGCACCTAAATCTCTAATTAAGTCATCAAATATTGTTGGCTCTAAGGGGTCATCTGTTTGTACTCTATTGCTGGGTCTAAGGAAATGGCAACCGTAAAACACTGCAACCCTTAATCCCATTAATGGATACTTTAAATTATCTTTAATTGAGTCTCTTCTGAATCTGGAAAAGAATTCAACCATATGATAAATTTCAGAATCTCCATGAACTTCAAGATCAATTTTATCTAAATATTCATTAATCTTTTTTTTGAAATGGTGATCTTCTTCAATTTCGCCTTTTACTTTCTTCAAGGTTGTAAAACACCCATTACAGGGCGTTAAAATAGATTTATTCTCCATTTCAGCAAGAGCAAGATTCCGTGCGGCCGTTATAGAAAACAATAATTTATTAGAATTTTTAATCCCATTCGGCTCGGGGCAGCAAGAAAATTTTGAATTCTCAGTAAAGGAAATTCCTAAATAATCTAATACTTTTCTTATTGAAACTTCTATAAAAGGGAGCCGATACGTAATAACACATCCCGGGAATAACACTAACTCTTGCTGAATTTTTTAAACCTCTTTAATTATTAATTTCTATTTTCTTCCTTATAATGCCTCATAACGGCGTGGTCTTTTATCATAATATACTTTTAATTTATAAGGCATACTACTGTTTATTCTTTTAATAATTTTAGCCAGGCCATTAGCATTCTTATAACCCATTGCCGCAGACCATTCTGCTGAGGTAGAAATTCCTATATCTTTCAATTTGTCCAAACAAATCTGTTCATATGTTCTAAGAATTTCTTGTTGAGTCATAATTTTACCTTTTGTTTAAGCATTTTATTTTTTTAATCTGTCTAATATTTTGTAATCATGGGAATGATATCCCATTAGCTTATATGATTTATAATTATTTTAATCATTTATATATTTATTGCCAGACTTTTTAATAAAAATCATTTTTTCTAAACAAATCCGACAAAAAGAAGATTGAAAACTGAATTTTGTTCAAAATCTAACCTAAAAGTTTTTAAATAATAATAAGAAAAAGAAAATTTGTTCAATGAACATATAGAAATTGATGAAAACGTTTAATTTAATTAAATTAAGCAGTTACTTTCTTTTTTATAGATAAATTAGTATCGAATAATTTTACGTAAACATTCTTATCTGTTTTTTTATTCTATGAATCATTTAAAAGAATCCTTCACTTAATCTTTATTATCAATTTAAAAAATAGGAAGTAGAACGTTTAAACTGATTACTTACCATGCCAAGAAAAAATTATAAAATTGCAATAGTTTTTCTGATTATTTCTTGGGGTAATCTTACTTTAAATTACAATATAGGAGGTATGAAGGAGGTTCAAAATGAACCTTCATTATTTAATACTACTACTACAACCATAACAAATAACTTTTTCCTCTTCTTTTTGAAGAAATAATCTAATTTTTTCCATTGAACGTCTGTTTTATTCTTTTTTTCTTTTCATTAAATTGATAAATGAACTGCTCTAATATAACATTTAAGACAATATGAGTATTGGTGCGTTCAATATATGGAGATTTATGGAGATCTTTTACCATATCGCTTAGATCCTCTCGATTTTTAAATCTTGCGAGAATAAGTGCATCATAAGTGCCTGTTATATCGTAAACAGCAAATACGTTAGATCGATTTGCAATATGCTTCTCAACTTCGAGCATTTTACCTTTTGATATTGTAACTTCAACGAGAGCAATTATATTATATCCCAATTTTTCATAATCAAGATCAACTCGATATCCTTTAATTATCCCCCTCTCTTCTAAGTCATCAATATGCTTCTTTATAGTTAAGGGGGATCTCCCCGATTTCCTTCCAAGTTCTCTGTTTGATAAGCGACAGTCTTTACTTAAAAGGCTTAAAATCTCATTATCAACTTTTTGTGATGCTTTCCTACTTTCACCTGACATATATATTTAATAAAAGATTCAATCATATATATACTTAAGCATCATATGGTGTTAATATTTGCTTTTTTCGTATCATATGGTGTTTTTATTTTTGTCGGTTGACATCAAATCCATCAGATTTAAATTACTTAATACATAATTTGATAATATATATTTACAAAAATTTGATTTGAATATGATTGAAAAAGATAATCCTAAACGAAAAGAAATTTGCAGTAAGGTACTTGATACAATAAATGAAGAAGAAATTAAGTTTATCTATTTACAATTTACTGATATCCATGGAATAATTAAATCTTTTGAAATAAATTCGAAAAGAATTGAAGAAATTTTTGAAATCGGTGAAAGTTTTGATGGTAGTTCTATTACAGGTTACGGAGCTATAGAAGAATCCGATAAAGTTGCGCTTCCCGATCCTAGTACTTTTTATCTTTTACCATGGAGAAAGGAAAAAAAGGTTGCTAGAGTAATTTGTGATATATTTAAACCAGATAGTGAAAGGTATGAAGGAGACCCACGCTATATCCTGCAGCGAGCTGTTAAAAAAGCAGAAAAGCTTGATTATACTTTTAATTGTGCTCCCGAAATGGAATTCTTTATATTGACTCCGGATACAGAGAAAGCATATAAACCATCAGATATGAGAGGATATTTCGATTATGATCCCTATGACGTAAATGAGAAGATGAGATTTACAATTGCAGAGTATTGTGACGCGATGGGAATATCTGTGGAATGCGTTCATCATGAGGTTGCTTATGGGCAACATGAAGTGGATTTTCGATATAGCAAGGCTGTGGAGGCTGCAGATAATACAATTACTATTAAAACAATAGTAAAAACTGTAGCTGCAAGACAAAATTTAATAGGTACTTTTATGCCTAAACCTTTTGACGGTATTAATGGAAGCGGAATGCACGTCCACCAATCTCTTTGGGATTTGAACGGAAATAATGCCTTTTATGATGAAAACGATGAAAATAATATTTCTTTACTTATGAAAAAATGGATTGCAGGACAATTAAAACATGCTAGATCAATGTGCGCTGTTTTAAGTAGCTGGCCAAATTCATATAAGAGACTTGTTCCAGGGTACGAAGCTCCCGTCTATATAGCATGGGGTTTCAGAAATCGATCTCCATTAATAAGAGTACCTGATTTTCACGGTAAATCTAGTGCTGCTCGTTGTGAAATTAGATGCCCTGATCCTGCTGGAAACCCATATCTACAATTTGCTATATTATTAGCAACTGGTTTGGATGGAATTCTCTCAAATGATATCATAATCCCAGAACCTCGAGATGAAAACGTATATAAATTAAAAACAAAAGAGATGGAGAAAGCAGGTATCAATGCATTACCAGGGAGTTTAAGTGAAGCTTTAAAAGAGTTTCGTAAATCTGAATTTTTAAAAGAGATTTTTGGCGAACAAGCCTTTAAGAACTTCTATTATGCGAAACTTGAGGAAAATGACGCATATCGTCTTGTTGTAAGTGAATGGGAGAGAAATCGATATATAACACGACTATAAGTCTTAATGGATAAATTTTGATTTTTTTTTTAAATCCTTTCTTTCAGCTTTTCAATGTACTCAAGACTCTGATGCCTAAAGTAGGTATTATATAGTTCAGCATAAGTACCACCTTTAGCTATTAGCTCGTCATGGTTGCCTTCTTCTACAATTTTTCCGTGATCCAGAACAACAATACGATCAACATGTCTTACCGTCCAGAGTCTGTGGGCAATAATTATTGAAGTTCTCCCCTTTATGGTTTGCTGTAGGGCATCTTGTATTCTTGTTTCGGTAAACGGATCTACAGAAGCAGTAGCTTCATCCAATATAAGTATTGAAGGATTCTCTAATAATACACGAGCAAAAACAATTAATTGACGTTGACCCATTGAGATTAAACTACCTCTCTCACCAGTTTTTGTAAGCAAACCTTTCGATAAATCATCTATCCAATCAGAACCGCTTGTAGAATCTAAAGCCTCATAGATTTTTTCTCTCGTTGCCATTTTATTGCTATATTTTATGTTATTTTCAACAGTGTCAGCCCAGAGAAAGGGAGTCTGAGGAATAATTCCTATTTGTTTACGGAATTCCTTAAGATCATAATTTCGAATACTAATACCATCTACTAAAATATCTCCTTCTTGAAATTCATAAAATCTTGCGATTAACTTTGCTAAACTTGATTTACCAGCACCTGTATGGCCAACTATGGCGAGAGATTCTCCAGGTTTAATTTTCAAATTAAAATTATCAAAAATCTCCTTAGATTCTTCATATCTGAAAGTAAGATTTTTAAATTCTATTTCTCCTTGTAGTTTAGGCGGTTTAACGTTATTATTCTGAATTACTACTGGAAGAGTATCAATGAGAGCAAAAATTCTTTCTGACGCGGCCATTCCTGTCTGAAAAGCTGGCCAAAATGATGCTAACGTTAATAATGGAAAAAATAAATAAGATAAACCTTGAATATAGAGACTTAAATCTCCCACACTGATTGCATTTCCTATTACACTGTTTCCACCATAAAATACTACTAGTGTTAAAACTGCTCCTTGTATTATTCCTAAGATGGGAAATATTCCAGTTATTATAAATGCTCTCCGTAAATTAACATGATAAGATGTATCATTCACCTCATTAAATTTTTTAAATAATTTTTTCTCTTGACGAAAGGTTTTTGCTATTTGAATGCCAGAAAAGCTTTCTTTAGTATAAGCATTGACAGAAGCTAAAGCTCTTTGACCTAATAATGTTTTAGATCGGGCAACTTTTCTAATAGATAATGCTAAAGCGAAAAACAAGGGAAATGTTATAAGAGTAATTAGTGTTAAAACAAGATTAATTAAAGACATAATAATGAGTAGAAAAGCAATCACTAATAAAGCAGACATTACTTGAAGTGATAATTCTACAGTTTGCCCAAAATCTCTTGAATCAGTGTTTACACGGCTGACAATCTTTCCAATTGGATTTCGATCAAAAAAAGATAAGTCATAATTCATAACAGCCACTCCAGCATCACGTCTTAGGTCTAAAACCACATTAGCAATTACTTGTGAAGAAAATCTTGTCGTAACGTAATTAAAAACCCATGAAAGTAGATTCAATATAAGAATGATACCTACTAAAAAAAAGAGAACCACAATATTTCTATTTGTTTCTAGATTCGTTATTATGACGCTTACAAGAATTGGAACAAAAGCATTTGTTATGGAGGAGATTGTCAGGATTAGTATAACTAAAATCATTAATTGTCTATATGGTTTGAAATACGTCAAAATTCTTTTTAATAAGACACGATCTTTGTAAATTTTATCATATTCTTCTGCTTGTAATCCAAGAAACATCCCCATTTAAGACCCCTCCTTTTGATTTGTAAGTTTGCTGATATCAATGTCAAACTTTTTTATAAATATTTTTTGATATTCTTCAGATGATTTTAATAATTCTGCGTGTGTACCTAATGCTGATATTTCACCTTTTTTCAAAACAATTATTAAATCTGACCAACGAATCTGCGAGAGCCTATGAGTTATAAGGATTGTAGTTCTATTTCTAAGGATATTCTGAATTGCTCTTTGTATTTTATCTTCTGTTTTTGAATCAATTGCAGAAGTTGAGTCATCCAATATAAGAATTTTTGGGTTTGAAAGAAAAGCACGGGCTATTGCTATTCTCTGTCTTTCACCCCCACTTAATTGTACACCCCTTTCACCAACCTCAGATTCATATTGATTTGTAAGTTTTTGAATGAAATTATGAGCTTGAGCTTCCTTTGAGACAGCAATAATTTCTTCCATAGAGGAGGTTCTTCCAAAGGAGATATTATTAAATATTGTGTCAGAAAATAAGAAAACATCTTGTTCAATAAAAGAAATTTGACTTCTAATTGAGTCTAGAGAGAATTCTCGAATATCAATGCCATCAATCAAAATTCTTCCTTCATTCACATCATACAATCGAGAAATTAATTTTGTTAAGGTTGTTTTACCTGAACCCGTAGTTCCTACAATTGCGATAGTTTGTCCGGGGGATACTTTAAAACTTAAATTTTTGATTACAGGCTTTTCACTCTCAGGGTATGTAAAAGTTACATTTTCAAATGTGATTTCTCCATTTATTACTTTTTCAATGCCTCCAATATTTTCATCAATTTCCGTTTCTTCATTCATCAATTCTAGCAATCTCTGCGAGCTTGAAACAGCAAGTCGAACTATAGCGAAAACAAATATAGAAATGAAGGTAGGAAAACGTAATTGAGAAAGGAGTCCATAATACGCAATGATTTCTCCAATGGTGATTAAATTCAAAATATTCAAAACAAGTGCATGGGAAAATCCGATTGTGATTGAAATGCTTAAGAGTAAAATAGGGAGATATTTAGCCTGGACCCTTCCTTGATCAATGAATGCGTCTCGATACCCAGTAGTTTTTATTAAATATTTTTCTATTTCATTTTCTTCTCGAACAGTACCTTTAACTACTTCTATTCCAGTAAGAGTCTCGTTTAAAGTGGCATTCATCTGTCCAAAATACATCCTTAATCTACCTGTAATAGGGCCTAATTTACGGATATAGGATCTTAAAGAGAATAAAAAGAGGATAGAAAACATTACAGGTGCTAATATTAATTGAGGAGGATAGAAGATTAATATATAAATACTAGGAACAATTAACGTTGTAAATGATTCGAAAATTAGGGAAAGAGCTGGACTAATTAAAAAATTAAGCATACGGACATCATCAGTAACTCTTGCCATGAGTTCTCCGATTTTCTGTTGTTCATGGAAAGATTGGCTTTTACCTAAAAGATTGGCATAAAATTCTCTCCTACAATCCCTTTCCATTCGTTGTGCAATTACCTCTCGAAGTCCAAAATTTGCTAATCTCATTAGAGGTGTTCCTACACTTAACAATAATATAATAAATGTGTAATAAAGCAATGTGGAATAATTTCCAATTAAAATATCACTTATAACATTTCCAATCAATATGAAAATAATGGAAGATAAATTAGCCGCAACTATAGTTGCAATAAAAACGATTATGAAAAAAATTTTGTTGGAACCATGAAAAATATGTTTTAATATCCAACTTCGAGTTCCTTTCTGACGAGCTCTTTCAAAAGGGTCTTTACCTGGTGAAAACTCTACATAATAACTATTCTTCTGGTCGTTTTCACTATTCTTCATGGAGAAAAAGAAACCTAAAAAAAAAATTTAATTCTTAACATGTGAAGTATTCCATAAATTATAGACTTTTTATATTAAGATCACAAATTAATATCCTTTTATGATTGAGAAGTAGTGAAAATTTATGCACATTTCAATTCATAAAGCTATTCCAGAGGATGCTAAAGAAATCTCACAAATATGGGAAGTTATTTGTGCTGAAAAAACATTTACTGCTGTAAACCTTCCGTTTTCTCCAGAACAAGAAAAGCAATATCTCTCTAGTCTTTCAAATCGAGAAGCTATTTTTTTAGCTGAAGTAAAAGACCAGATTGTTGGCTTTCAGTCTTTAGATCTTTGGGCAAAATATACAGATTCATTTGATCATGTGGGTGTTATAGGCACATTCATACTTCCTGAATGGAGGAAAATAGGTATTGGAACTAAATTGGCAAAGAGTTGTTTCGATTTTGCTCGTCGGAATAAATATGAAAAAATAATAATTTACATTCGATCAAAGAATATAGGAGCTCAAAGTTTCTATAAAAGGTTGGGGTTTATAGAAAAAGGTATATTATCTCATCAGGTCAAAATTGATAATCAATATGAAGATGAAATTTTCTTAGAGTTATTTTTATAGTCTTGATTTCAAATACATATTTGTGTTTATAAATTATTAACCGGTTAATACATCAATTCTCATTATTTGTACCCAAATTTCATTTGAGGTAAAAAACTATTAATACGTTAATAAATGGTGGCGCAAACGATATTTTATTACACATTGATTTAAATACTATAACTTATATAAAATAATTGTGTCGGAGAAAGAAATACTGTATGATTTAAGATTAGAAGAAAAGTTAGAACATACTAAATTGCAAATATGGATTAATGAAGAGTTACAGATTCAACCTCCTAAGTTTCATAATCTTATAGTAACAAATTTTAGAAAAAAAGGTTAAAAAATTTGGATTTTGAGATTTTTTGACCAAAATTTTCCCACTTCTTGTAAAAATTTAAATGATGTTTATATAAAAATCAAGATGGATAATTCTTTTTCGTGCTAATAAGAGTAGTTGTTGCTTCTATCCATTGAGATAATTCTGTATCAGTTCTGCAGAATGAAACAATTTTATCTAAATCTTCAAGATTCGTAAAATTACATTCTACTATTAGATCCCATCCTCCATATATAGGAGTTGAATACGTTATTTCCCATCTTTCATTTGGATTGATCGAATTTAAATCTTTTAATCTTTCTATGATTTTCCACTGAGTTCCTATGATCTTCAATCGAATTAAGATATAACCACGGTAATAAATCTAATTAACTCCTAATTAATGTTTTTAGATTGTTTTCTTGTCAAATCTGGAATGGACAATAAATTGTGATTATTTACAAGATTTTTCAAGATTTCTATTAGTGACAGAATCAACAATAAGGACTTTCTTTCTGATTTTTTTATTCCTTATTATAAAATTTATATACTTTCACACATCTATTAATAAATATAATTTATATTTCATAATAACTCTAAAAAAGGTTATAAGAAAATGAAAAAAAGTTTAGGTAGAGCTTTTATATTTAGTTTACTCGTATTCTTGGCGTTAAATTTTCTATTCTACATTATTGGATATTCGATAGCTGAAATGTTAGATAATGTGGTTGATCGAATCGCAGATCATCCAACTCATAGCATTTTTTTATTGATTTACCCTTCTAAGAATTTTCCATGGGAGCTTTTAAATGATTTTATTATTGTTGGAAGCCTTGCATTTAAAATATATTACCTCGGAGGATTTATATCTTTTATTATAGCAGCAATCGTAGCAGGGCTCAAGGGAGGGAGTATAGGTAAATCTTTTGGAGGATGGGTCCTAACTGTAATTTGCTCTATTGTATTGTTTATTGTTATAATTACTATTGATGATTTTAATTTAGATTATATTAGTTTTACAGCTACATTAGTTGATGGGATAGTCATAGTTGTCATAGCAGGTGCAGTAAACGCATTGATATTTGGAGCGATAGTAATTATAATCGCATTATTAAAAGGTAGATCATAAAAAATTGAAATATCTTCAATTGTAATTTGATCTACCAATAAATTTCTTTTAATGAATCATGATATTCATTTAGAGATTTGATTGATATTGGTTTCTCTCTAACTTTTTCAATTGCATCAATAATAGCTTCAGCTAATTGTAAATTGATAATAACCGGAATATTATAATCTACAGCCATTCTTCTAATTTGATATTCGTCTTCCATTATTTTTTTAAACTTATCTTCAACTGTGGTTGGCATAGGTATATTTATAACCATATCTATATGTCCATCCTGCAGACATTGCATTATATTCGGTTCCATACCACGTTCATGAATCTTGTATAATTTTACAGCATCAATTCCATTATTTTTGAGTTCATAAGCAGTAGCTTCTGTAGCAAAAATCGTGAAACCTAAATCTTTTAATTTTAAAGCAAGAGGTATGACCTGTTTTTTTAATTCATCTCCCCCTACAGAAATTAACACGTTGCCCCCATCAATTGGAATATACATTTCAGTAGCTTCTAATGCTTTAAGTAATGCATCTTGAAAATCATCCCCTACAATCCCAATTTCCCCTGTTGATGCCATTTCTACTCCCAATATATAATCCGCTTTATCGAGCCTCATAAATGAGAACATTGGTGCTTTTATTGTGACAAAATTACCATAGGGTAAATTCATTAATTTATCAGGAATCTTATTCCCCATAATAACTTCAGCTGCGAGACGCATTAAATTAATACCACGTGATTTTGAGACATATGGCATACTTCGACTTGATCGTAAATTACATTCAATAACGTAAACATCTCCATTTTTTAACATATATTGAATATTAAACGGACCTTGAATTTTAAGAGCTAATGCTATTTGTGTTGTGTAGTTCTCTATTTTCGTAATAGCAGTTGAAGGAACTGTTTGAGGAGGAATTACCATTGTAGCATCCCCACTGTGAATTCCAGCATTCTCTATATGTTCAATAATTGCACCAATTAGTACATTTTCGCCATCTGAGATACCGTCACATTCAATTTCTCGAGCATCTGTAAAAAATTTGGTTATTACGACTGGATAATCACTTGAAACTGAAGCGGCGAGATCGAGTGTATCCTTGAGAGTTTTTTCATCATAAGAAACTCTCATTGCAGCTCCACTTAAAACATACGAAGGTCTAACTAAAATAGGATATCCTACATTTTTAGCAAATTCAAGAGCCGTTTTTTTATCAGTTAAAGCCTTCCACTCTGGTTGTGCTATTTTTAATTGATCCAATAATGCACTGAATTTGCTTCTATCTTCCGCCATATCTATTCTTGAACCGTGAGTGCCAAGAATTTTCAAATTAGTTTTTCTAAAGAATTCCGAATATTTTGTTATTTTAGCAGCTAAATTATTAGCTATTTGTCCACCAGCAGATACTACAATACCAGCTGGTTTTTCTAGTTCACATATATCAAGCACCCGTTCTCCAGAAATTTCATCAAAATATAATTTATCCGAGATATCATAATCTGTTGAAACTGTTTCAGGATTGTAATTTATCATAATTGCCTGATCTATACCTAAATTCTTCAAACCCAATAGACAATTTACTGATCCCCAATCAAACTCAACCGAAGCCCCAATTCGATACGTTCCGCTTCCAAGTACTATAATTTTTTTCAAACCATCTTTATTTTCTCTTTCAAAGTCAATATCATGTTCAGAGGCATTATATGTAAGGTACAAGTAATTTGTGATTGCTGGCCATTCGGCAGCAAGAGTATCAATTCTTTTTACAAATGGATGAAGTTTTAACCTTCTTCTCATTTGTCTGATAAAAATTGTATCAACTCTCATAATCTTAGCAATTTGACCATCAGAAAATCCGTATTTTTTAGCTCGTTCAAGCCAATACCTTTTTTCGTTATATGTTGTTTCTAATAAATCAAGATCTTGAAGTTGGCGTTCAAGATCGATAATATTCTTCAATTTATATAAGAACCATTTATCTATTTTGGATAATCGATAAATTTCTTCAATTGATATTCCTCGTTTGATTGCTTCTGCGAGCCTAAACACTCTTAAGTCGGTAGGATTTTTCAATGCATATTTTAATTCGTTAATATCATCGATTGGTTCAAGATCGTTTGCTACAAAACCTTTCATACCTATGTCAAGCATTCTAATAGCTTTTTGAAATACTTCTTCAAAAGTTCTTCCAATTGCCATTACCTCGCCTACACTTTTCATTTGAGACCCGATTCTTCTATCAACTTTTTGAAATTTTGTCAGATCCCATCTGGGCATTTTTAATACTATATAATCTAAGGCAGGTTCAAAACAGGCCGTAGTAATTCCAGTAATTTTGTTTTTCAGCTCTGGTAATGTGTAACCAATTGCTAATTTTGCTGCAATATATGCTAGTGGATAACCTGTGGCTTTTGATGCCAACGCTGAGGATCTTGAAAGGCGAGCATTTACTTCAATTGCGCGAAATTCTTTAGAAAATGGATCTAATCCATATTGAATATTACATTCACCAATTATTCCAAGGTTCCTTATTACCCTAATTGAGGCTGAGCGTAGCATTTGGTATTCCTCATTTGTAAGTGTCTGGCTTGGGCTTATAACTAATGACTCCCCTGTATGAATACCTACAGGATCAAAATTTTCCATATTACAATTAATAAAACAATTATCTTCTGAGTCTCTTACTACTTCATATTCAATTTCTTTCCAACCCCATATACTTTCTTCAATTAAAATCTGGTTTATCCGTGATTGTGCTAATCCTTTTCTGGCCATTCGTTCGAATTCTTTCATATTATTAACTATACCTGATCCCCTTCCCCCTAATGTATATGCTACTCGTATCATGCAGGGAAATTCAATCTCTTTAACAGCTTTTAGCGCTTCAGTATAAGAATTTACCGCTTGACTTTTACACACTTTAACATCAGATTTTTCCATTGCTTTAACAAAAAGATCTCTATCTTCAGTAGTTTCAATCGCTTCAATTGGAGTTCCAAGTACTCTTACATTATATTTTTCTAAAATTCCTGCTTCTTTTAATTCAACACCGACATTTAATGCCGTTTGTCCCCCAAAAGCGAGTAAAATTCCATCCGGTCTCTCTTTTTTAATTACTTCCTCAGTATACTTTACATTGATGGGTAACAAATAAATAGCATCGGATAATTCTGGATCAGTTTGAATGGTCGCAATATTCGGATTAATTAAAATTGTGTAGATCCCCTCTTCTTTTAACGCTTTTAACACTTGGCTCCCGGAATAGTCGAATTCACCTGCTTGTCCGATACGGATTCCTCCAGATCCTAACACTAGCGCTTTTTTGATTGTCTTATCTAATGGCATTGATTACAACCCCATAAGGTCTATAAATTTATCAAAGAGGTATAAAGAATCTAAAGGACCAGGTGATCCTTCAGGGTGAAACTGAACCGCAAAAATAGATTTTTCTTTATGAATTAAGCCTTCATTTGAACTATCATCAATATTTTTTAGAAATTCCTTGAACCCACTCTTCTCAAAATCTCGAACACAAAATCCGTGATTCTGAGAAGTAATATAGCATTTTTTCGTGAGAGGATCTATAACTGTTTTATTGCCTCCTCTGTGACCATATTTTAATTTATATGAGGATCCCCCTGCTGCTAATCCAATAATCTGATTTCCTAAACAAATGCCCATGGTAGCAATGTTATTTTCAATTAAATTTCGACTCAATTCTATTGGACTCTTGTACATGGCTGGATCACCTGGTCCGTTAGTAATAAAAACACCATCAGGATTAAGTTTCATAACTTTTTCATAGGTATAATTATATGGCACAAGAATTATTTCTAAACCTCTACTCACTAAATTTCGAAGAATATTATTTTTAACCCCTAGATCAATTACTACAACTTTACCTCTGGAATTCTTTGGTGTAAACTTTTTAACTTCTTTAGTCGAAACTTCACTAACTAAATGCCTTAGATTAGGATCTCTAACTGTTTTGACGTTTTCTCTTAATTTTTCTATATCTGGTTTCTCTCCGGGATTAAAAACTGCAAGTAACCCTACTTGAACACCTTCTTCCCTCAGAATTTTAGTTATAGCTCTTGTATCAACCCATTCAATTCCAGGAATATCTTCTTCTAAAAGAAATTCATTTAAAGTTTTCACACTTTCATAATGGCTTGGGTTCTTACAACATTCACTTACTACAAATCCACTTACTTTAATAGAATCCGACTCAAAATACCTATGAATTCCATATATATCTTTTTCCCAAGCGGGAACGCCATAATTACCAACAAGAGGGTGAGTCATTACGACAATTTGACCTTGATATGAAGGATCAGTAAGGGTTTCATTATAACCTGCACCCGTAATAGTATTGAAAACAATTTCTCCTCCAATTTTTTTGGTTGCACCAAAACCAATCCCTTGAAAATAGCGCCCATCTTGAAGCATTAAAATAGCTGGCCGCTCCTTCTTATACAGCATGGACTTTTAAGTAAAAATCTTCTTTGTTATTCCTTAAAATTAAGATAACTGATTCTTTTTTTTAAGATTAATTATTAACGAGTTAAAAATGGTGATTTAATACACTATAAAGTTCAGCTAAACTGAAATAAATAGCGACTTTCTGTTCTTAAAAGTGGAGCTGAAAAAGAACGTTTACATAAATCCAGTTTGTTTCATGGATGTAAAGTGTTCTTTGAGAGTAGTTCTGATTAATTGGATTGTAGGTTCCAATTTAATACCATCGAAAGAGTTTATCCATGTTAAGTCTTGAGGGCTAGCACTTTCTAAATCTTTTGGTTTCTGAATGGTAATTATTTTCTTATCTAAGAGATATGAAGGATCTAGTAAATTTTCATCACCATCCTCTAATTTTTTCAAATTTTGTAGCATACACTCTAATAAATCATCATAAAAAAGAAGTGGAATATATTTTTTGTGACTCGCTTTAATTTCTTTAAAAATCTCCTTAGAATCTTTAAAATCAAAAACAAATCCTATTTCTGAAAGATTAAATACATCTATGTCTACGAGTTCAGGATGGATTTGCAATTCTTCCACTTTTTTACGTTTTTTGTAATACTTTAAAATTTTCTCTTTATAAAGTTTAACCTGAACTTCAGTATCATCTGTTTCGATAAGGATAAAATTTTCTTTTATTCGTTTGTTACAGATATCTGAAACCATTTCGCAATATATTTTTGCAGCTTTAGTAAGATCTTCATCATTTAATTTTGCTTTTACCATTGTGTGAATATATGCCCTTAAAACACCCGAAAAATCTTCTTCAATACGCAATAATTTAGCATATAGAAACCTAGTAGCAAACCACCATTTTTCAGCTCTATCAATAGTAAGAGATACTCTAAATTTCTGAAAGGCGCGAATCTCAGTAAAATACAATAGTTTTTCTATTCCTGATTGAATGAAAGGGAGAGGATTAATTGAGTAAACAAGATCATCCATCAATGAGAAGGAGATTGGTTCTCTAGGTCGAATTAACAGAGATTTTTCACCGTTAAAGACTCTATCTACTCTAGTAGGTAGAGGAAATATTGGATTTGCTTCGACGGACTTAAGTAGTGCTTTTATACTTTCTAATTTGAATGCTGAAAGATCTGAAGGAAATACTTCAATATAAAAGAAAAAAGGAGCAGCGTCCGAATTGTATATCTTAAATTTTTGAAATGGACTAATAAAAATCACTAAAAGTTCCGTATTTTAAGCAAGTGTTAATATATGAAAAAGTAATTAATCTATAATATTAGTAAAATTCACTGATATCTTAAGTTAATGTTATTATATATTTTGGGATCTAGAATTAAAATAATCGAAGATTAAATATTTTTGATATCAGAATTAAACTATTATAACTATCAAAATTAAACTAGTAATAGTGGGATATTTGTTTCTACTTTAAGATGATGATACCTATTACATCTGAACGTATTAAACTCCAGTACAACTAGATAAATATTGATGGACAACAAGAAAAATTTGCTAAGTTAGCTGAATTTATAATGGGAAAAAATGAAAAAAAAATTAAAATATTAATTACTTATTTAATTAAGCCGTGAGCATTTTTTAAGCGCTTTTCAGCATCTTGAACGAGATCTTCAACAATTTTCTTTACGGATTCCACGCTTTTAATAACACCAATACTCTGCCCTAACAATACCGCTCCTGAATTTGTATTTCCAGTATAGGCTGCTTCATATGCCTTTCCTTCTGCAATTAAATCTTGTTGAGACATGGTTGCTTCACTTGCCATCTTTGCTGCTTTATCAGCAACAAGACCATGGTGTAAAGAATATTCATTTTTCCAAAGCCTAATTGGTCCAAGGGCCCCCGTGACTAATATTGTATCTTGAGCTTTTGACGGAGGTATAATCTTCTTATATCCCTCATCAAATTCCGACTCAGTAGATGCTATGAATCTAGATCCCATCGCAACAGCACCAGCTCCCATTGCTAAAGCAGCAGCAAGTCCTTCTCCCGTGGCAAATCCTCCACACGCTATTACAGGTGTATTAGGGTGCTTTTGCATAACTTGTTGTAATAAAACTAATGAACTTACTTTTTCATAAGATTGATGACCTCCACCTTCTCCACCAGTTACAACTAAACCATCCACATTCGAAGCAACACATTTATCAGCGAGCCATAAGGCTGGTGCTACATGAAAGTGTTTAATGTTTGAGCCGCTTTCTTTTAATTTTTGAAAAGACTTTGATTGAGGTAAAGTTTTTGATGATCCGGCGCTGGTTATCACATATACACATTGCTCCTTTATTTTTGGATTGTTCATAATAAACTCAGGAATATCCTTGATGAAGTTAGCAGCATCTACTTCTCTCCTTGAAGTTCTAATATTAAAACCAAAAGGTTTATCAGTATGTTCAACAATATATTCCATATTCTCTTTCATTATGGCAACAGGATTTCTTTTTTTTATATAATCACTTATTAGAGCACTATGACTTAGTACTCCAAGACCACCCGCTTCAGATACAGCTACAGTTAATTCAGTTGTATAGAACGGTCCCATAGGGGCGGCAACTATAGGATGCTTAATTCCTAGCATCTTTGTTATGTTCGTTTCTAATACCATTTTTTACTAATCTCTTTTAGTAGTTATTTTTATCTTATTTTTAATTAATATTTAATGTAAACTAGTTAAGAAAATTTATTAAAGTTAGAGATTTTCTGTTGATACTTTACTTCCGTAAGTTTTAATCTTTTTCATCATTTTTCAATTATATATATTAACAATAATATCTGAGGTGGACACTTTTAATACATTAAGAATTGTTATTTATGGGGCCGGTGGAATTGGTGCTACCCTTGGAGGGTGGCTAACACAAGGTTACGACAATGTTTACTTACTGGCGCGGGGTGAAAATGCAAAAGTTTTGAAAAATAACGGTTTAATTCTTTATAAAGGGGATAATAATAACCCAGAGCCAATCTCAGTAAAAATAATAGAAGATTTAAATGAACTCGCCAATATCGATGTTGTAGTAATCGTTGTTAAAAATTATGATTTAGAAGAAGTTGCTATGGATATTTCCAAGAAATTAGGAGATAAACCTATTATTGTTGGATTACAAAATGGTTTTGAGAATCAGCAAATATTACCAAAATATTTTAGGAAGGTTGTTTATGGAGTCATTGTACAGTCAGGTTGGCGAGATAAACCAGGAGTATTTGGAACTAGAGGTAAAGGACACTTAATCTTAGGCACTCCTTACAATGAAAACCAAGAAATTGTTGAAAAAATAGCTAAAATTTTAAACATTGGAATCCGAACAAGAACAACACAGGAATTCCAAGATGCTGCTCATTCAAAATTGATATTAAACCTTTCAAACTCAACATTTACGCTTATAAGTTCTGATCTTAAAGACGATGATGCGATTTTCATGCTTTGGAATATATTTTTGAATGTGTATCTCGAAGGTATAGAAGTTGTAAAAGCTGCCGGATATATTGAATATAAATTAAGGGGGTTATCCTCTTGGAAAGCAATGGAATCAGGTAAAAATTTTGATAAAACCATCGCCGTAAATAATTTTAAGCAAAATATTAAATATTCATGGTTGAATAGTATGGCGCAAGATATAATACATCGCCAGAAGAATCAATCTGAGCTTGAATCATTAACTGGATATCTTGTAAAATTAGCTGATTCATTAAATATCAAAATTCCCTATAATAGAGTTATCTATGAACTTAGTAAGGTTCAATTTAAAAAAACACCATATCAATCACTTCCAGTTGAGATGGTATGGAAAAAGATTAATGACAGTCTTAACAAAAAACAATCTTAATATTAGAATAATCTTTTTACAAGACTAGAATAAATAGGGGAATAAATTAACTAAGGAAAATGAAATTCATAGTATTATGATTGATATAAGTTATAATGAATATTACAATAAAGTTTTAGGGTCATGGATTGGAAGAGTTGTGGGAGATTTTGTTGGGGCTCCAGTAGAACTAAAGAATGTTGATATAATTAAGCAAAAATATGGAAATATTATCGATTTTCCTGAACCCATTGATTTAAATTATGTAAATGATGATGAGATGTATGAAATTGTAGCTCTCATCGCGTTGGAAGAAAAAGGAATTAATTTGACAGCAGAAGACATTGCCCGTGAATGGATAAACCTTCTTAATAGAGAAGATTACGTTTTCACGGCTGAAAAAATCGCATTAAACAACCTTAAGGAAAATATTTTTCCTCCAAAATCAGGCATCTTAAATAATTTTTATTATGATTTCATTGGTGCTCAAATGCGAGCAGATATATGGGGTCAAATATCACCTGGATGTCCAGAAATTGCAAAAAATTATGCTCAAATGGATGGATCGATATCCCATGCAGGAATTGGGATTGAAGGAGAGATATTTGTAGCAGTACTCATTTCTCAAGCTTTCTTTGAGACTGAAATTAGAAAAAATATTGAAAAAGCGCTAGAATATATACCTCCTGAAGAAACAAGCCTATATACTCAAATGATTAGGATGGCTATAAATTTGTATGAACAAAATCCTAAGAATTTTAGAAAAGCTCGGGATTTACTAATTAATCAATACTGGAGGGGAGAGATTGTAGGACAATTGATTGGGAATAGAAAAAATTTCCCTATAGAAAGACGAATAATGCTGAATACTCGAATAGGCGGTGTTCATGTTTTACCAAATATAGGAATTATTATATTATCCTTATTATTTGGAGCAAATGATAAAGAAGATCCATTAGGACGTTCAGTTTGCGTTGCGGCCATGATGGGACTTGATACTGATTGTAACTGTGGAAATATTGGGGCTATTTTAGGTGTCCAAATAGGGGCAGATAATATTCCTTTGAAGTGGAAAGAACCGATTAGCGATACATTTTCCACATATGTAAAAGGATATGAAAAATGGAAAATATCTGAACTAGCCCAAAGAATAGCCACCATAGGAGATAAGGTAATTAACGAAAAGGGGATAAATTTGGTAAAAATACTTAAATAAAAAAAGGCGATAAAATCGATGGAAACTTCTCAAACACTTACTCTCTGGTAAATTGAACTCCCTTAGCTAACCACATATTAACAATAAACCCTGTTACCTGTTTTTCATGATCTCTTTTAAATATAATTGTTGTCCTATGTATTCCATCCCAAAAGATATCATTCTTTACTAGAAACAATGAAGTGGGATTTATATCATTAATTGATAATTTTAGTCGATTATCTTCAATTATGTAAGCATGATAACAATCGATTTCATCTGAATAGTATTTACCTATATATTCTTTTAATAATTCATCAGTATATTCAAATTTCTCTAATTTGTTGAAAGTTTGCATACCATATGGCGCTGGTAGAAAACGAATCATTTTAAAACCATCAGATATGGGTTGGAATTCATATATTGCAGGAAAGTGCCCAGCTAATGATCTAAATTTAAACTTATCTATGGCATCAAGTTTCAGTGCATAAGCACTCTCATTAAAAATTGCGTGTAGCTTACGATTTTTGATAAGGATCTCAAAAATATCACCATTTTTTTCGTCATGATAAAATCCAGCAAATTTCTTTATTTCAGCTTCATCTGTTTCTATAGTAGCAATTTTACTAGTTGTTTCAACAGTCTCCAGTTCTTTTACAGGAAATTCGTCTTTGAGATAAATATCCGCGACTCTTCTAACAAGTTCAGTCCTTAAGAGTTGGGCAAGATTAGAAAAACAGATTATACTTAACTTATATTTGGGAAATCGGAGCATAAATGATCTAAATCCAACCCAAACTCCACCATGAGTTATTTTTTTCAAGCCCCTATATTCTCCAATAAATAAGCCAAAAGCCGAGTTTTCTCCAAATTCTTGAGCATTCATTCCATTATTTAGTAATCCTGGAGTTGTCATCTGGTCAAATATTTCCCTATCACCTACTGTTGGGTAATAAAAATTCTTTTCCCATAATTGAAAATCATCTATTGTTGTAAATAAGCCACCATCACCTACAATTTGAAAATTTGTCTCATTGATTTTGAATGTACCATCAAAATCCTGTGAATAACCTGTTGCACGGTTTTTTACAATCATCGTTCTATCATCGTGAAAGTGGGTGTGAACCATTCCAAGAGGTTTAAAGATAAATTCCTCAGTAAATTGTCTTAATGTCTTACCGGAAACACGTTCTATAACAATAGCTAAAAGAATATACCCACTATTACTATATGAACACCCCTCCCCTGGCAAAAACATCAAAGCTTTCTGTTGAGATAAGATGTCAATAATAATCTTATTTGTTAGGAAATCCATTCCAAAATCATCATATCCCTTTAAATAAAATAGCTCATAACAATCCCGAATTCCGCTTGTATGATGAATTAAATGCCTAATTGTTATTACTCTCTCATATTCAGGCATTTCAGGAAAATATTTGCGTATATCATCGTCTAATCGAATTTTTCCCTCTTTAATCAATAGCATAATACTAAATGCGGTAAATTGTTTTGAAACTGATGCTATTCGAAATACTGTTTGTGGGGTAATTGGGATATCATAATCTAAGTTAGCCATCCCATATCCTTTCTTATAGAGAAACTTTCCATCTTTAATAACTCCAATAACACATCCAGGAGACTTTTTCTTATTCCATCTCTCGAAAAGTTGATCTACTTTATTTTTTATACTATTCTCAGTCATTTCAAAATCATCTTAATAAGCTAAATTTATGAAGAAGATAAAATAATCAGTGAATTAAATTTTTATATTTATGAGAATTAGTTAATTTTTTTTCTTAATTATTATTATAGAATTATATAGAAGTGATTCAAAATGGGATATATATATGAACCTGGAAAATTCAATAATAACTCTTGGCTTATCGATGCCGTTTACAAAAATACTGAAGGTGAATTAATTAAGAATGGGCATGCTGCCTATTTAATAAAAACGGAAGGTGGCAAAAACTGTTTAATTAATCCCGGTTCGCGTAGTGGTGCTCGTAGCATCTATAAAAAAGTTGAATTGTTAAAAGCTTGGCCATTAGATTATATAATCATAACTCATTCTCATTGGGATCATACACAAGGTGTTGTATTCTTCCGGAAGTTAACGGAGGAAGAAAAAATCTCTCCAATAAAAGTTATAGCCTCAGAAAAAGCCATACCCTATTTAAATAATCAATCTTATAATCAGTGTTTTGTTCATGAAGAGATTTTTTCAGAGTATCTTGATATACCTGACGTAATCCCTGTTAAAGATAAAGAAAAAATTACTTTAAGAGATGATTTTGTTTTAGAAATTATTGAAACACCAGGACATATGGAAGATCATATTTCAGTTTATGATAAACAAAATAAAACAATATTTGTTGGAGATACTCCAGGAGTTCATTGGTATCTAGATTTATTTGTGTGTAACGCAAATTCAATTTATTGGAAAGAAAAAGATTATCTTGCATCTATGAAAAAGCTTAAAAATCTTGATTTGGATTGCTTATGCATAGCACATTTTGGTGTTTTCACTGGAGATGATATTTCTCTCTTTCTTGATAAATCAGTTTCGATGTATTATGAATGGATGGAAGTCTTCGATCAGAATAGAAATAAACTTGATGATATACCTTTTTTATTAGACGAACTATGGAAAACGACATACAAAGATTTCTCAAGTAAGCCAGACCTGAAACTATATTTAGAAAATTCTCTAATAACTGCAGTAAGATACTTTAAAAATCTTAAGCAAATATGATTAATTTTTTATTAAATTAATAAGAAAGAATGTTAATCTTTCATCAAATATTCTTTTGGAATTTCTTGTCCTAATCCTGCTTCTTTAAATTTCTGACCATTGTCAACATATATGTTATATCCCAATTCCCCCAATCTTCTAGGAGAATACATTTTTTTCTTAGTAGATAGCACACCAGCATAAAGACAATTATCTTCAGTCTTTCCTTTAATAACAGAACCAGCAGCTACAACAACACCCTTCCCTATTTTTGAATTATGTAGAACAGTTGCCCCCATTCCGATCAATGATGAATCTCCAATAATTGTTGGTCCATGTACCATAGATAAGTGCCCTAATGTGACATTTTTACCTATTTTACACACACCTTTTACTGTAGAATGGATTACACAGTTGTCTTGGATGCTAGTGTTTTCTCCGACAATAATTTGACCCCAATCACCTCGAATTTTTGCCCCAAACCATATACTTACATAAGCAGCAATTTCTACATCTCCTATAATTACAGCATCTTTAGCAATAAAGGCAGTAGGGTGGATTCTGGGAGTTGTTCCGTTAAATGGGGATGCTACAATCATTTTCTTCAATCGATTTTTAAATGAAGGTGGGTTGGTTTGTAAAGATTCAAAAATTATTTAAGATTTTTGCAAAAACCAATAAAGATTCAAAGTAGTAATCATAAACTCTACTCAAATTTAGAAAAGTCAGGTTTTCTATGTTCAAAAAACGCTTTAAAAGCTTCTTGTGCTTCTGGTGACACCTGTCGTCTCGCAAATTCGGCAAATTCTTCGGGCATTAGTTTTTCCAAATTACTCTTATAATATTTCGTTACTAATTGCTTTGTAGATCGCAGAGCTGTTGGCGGTTTTTCAGCAAGTTGTTCTGCAATTGCTGAAACCTTTTCAATCAATTCTTCTTTTTTGAATATTTTATTTATCATGCCTATTTTATGAGCTTCTTCTGCAGTAAAAAAATCACCAAAAAAGAAGAGTTCCGCAGCACGAAATTTACCAACTAATGCAGGTAGATTGAAAGATGATCCAAATTCTGGAACTAACCCTAAGTTAGTAAATGGAAGCTGTAATTTTGCATCTTGAGAAGCATAGATTAAATCAAAATGAAATAGCATTGTAGTTCCTATTCCAATTGCGTATCCACTAACAGCAGCAATTATTGGTTTTTTAGCGTGCATTAAGTTTTGCATAAAATCATAGGTCGGCCTTTCTTCTGATCTTTTGAAGTTATCTGTATCCTGAAAGTCCTTTAGATCATTCCCAGCACAAAAATTCTCTTTACCATATACCAGCATTACTCTTACAGTTTTATCGTTCTCTCCCTTTTCTATAGCATTAGCTAATCCTCTATACATAGTTTTTGTAAGTGCATTCTTTTTCTCAGGTCTGTTTAAAATTATGTGTAGAACTCTATTTTCAATTTTAGTTATAATTTGATCTGTCATTTTCACAATTTTTGTTAACTATTTTTTTATTTATTTTAAGGCACGTCAATTAAATTTAGAAAGATAAGCTTTTCTGTTTAATTTTATGATTTTTAGGTTTAACTCGGGTTTTCTTTTCTTAAATCCTATAGGTTATTTAGGAATTACTTGAGATAAATATTAAATCTTTTATGTTACATCTATATTTTTGTTATTTGCTTTAGAAATTCTTATTTATGTGATTTACTCTCGTCAATGCGTTCTTTTTCTCCAGTCAGATTAAGATAATGTGAAAAACCCTATTTTCTATTTTGGTTTATTATCAGTTCTATCATAAAAATACCTGCTAAATTGTTACCTCACGACAAAGGACGAAACATTTTTATAACCGACCTGTTAGGAGCTGAGCTCGAAAATCACGAATATTAACGAAAGTACTTCTCTTATCTAGAAGTACTCAACTGACCTTATTTTGGTTGTATATCAATATTGTAGATATAGGGTATGGAGGGGGATATAAATGTAAACTATAGGATTTACTCTAATTACTGCTTAAAATCCTAAATTAATTAGATTTATTTGAGATGTCGCAAGAAAAAAATTGATATGTTTGGAATGCATAATAATTATATATTTAAGATATTATCCTTATTGTAGGAGAGAAATGACAGAAATAAAACTAACAATTCCAGTATCTCTATATGAAAAGATGAAAAAATACCCAAAAATACAATGGGCTTCAATCGCTCAATCAGCTTTAGAGCGTTATATTGAAAGATTTGAAATTACTGAAAAAATTGCAATAAAAAGTAAATTAACCCTAGACGATCTGGAAGAAATAAGCAATGAAATTACGAAGAGAAGTTGGCAACAACATAAGAAATATCTTAAAAAGAAAGAAGAATGAAGCTTATTATTGATACTAATGTATTAATATCTAGTTTATTAAAAGATTCATCAACTAGAGAAATACTCCTCAATGAATCGATCGATTTCTATGTACCTGAAATTATTTTGAGTGAAATAAAAAAATACCTTCCTTATATAGCTCAAAAATCAGAATTAAGTGAAGATGATGTAAAAAAACTCCTAAATACTCATATGGAAAATTTACATTTAGTTCCTATTGATGAATACGAAGGAAAAATGGATGAAGGAATGAATATTATAGGAGAGATTGATGAAAAGGATACACAATTCATAGCTCTTGCTTTATCAATAAAAAACGATGGAATATGGTCTAATGATAAGCACTTTGATAACCAAACGAAAATTCAAGTCTACAAAACATCACATATAGTAAATCTCTTAGAAAAACATTCTAAACTAGAAACTGAAGTTCATGAAGGAGAAAATGCGAATAACTAAAATCTATAACTTTTACCAATAAATTTCAAAGAAGATGTGAATTATTTCTCTAAATGTCTAAGGTTTTTTTAAGGTTTTATTAAAAAATTCATATTTAATTAAAATGATAGAAAGAAAGATGAATTTAACAAGTTTTACGATTTTAGAGCTCAAAATAGAATTAGCTAAGGGAAAAAAATCAGCACTAAAGAATTTTTGGCTTAAATTAGAAAAATCTGGTTCTCCTTTAATTGAACCAATAAAGGAGGATAAAAGCCACAAACTTGTAACCTTTATTGTTCAAGCTGATAAAGAAATTAAAAATGTTGTGGTGGTTTGTTCACTTGCCAATCAAGATGATGTCGTATCGAACAATATATGTGAGCGAATTGAAAATACTGATATTTTTTATAAGAGTTTTGTAGTTCTAAATGGGACACGAACGATTTATACAGTTAGTAAAAACAATTCACTAAAATTCAGTAGGTTTTATGATAATTTAATGCACAATTGGGATACTTTAGCTCCTGATCCATATAATCCTAAAAGATTTACACAGAGGTATAGAAGAGAAGGCCAAAAATTTGTTGTTGAATACTCTGTGCTTGAATTACCCAGTGTGAAACCATTAAAATGGATAAAACAAAAAAAGAGTGTAATCCCAGGAAGCTTGATTAGTGTGGATTTTTATAGCAATATTCTAAATACTAAAAGACAAATTTGGATTTATACTCCAAATAATTTTGATTTAAACGATAACCCATATCATTTATTAATCATTTTTGACGGAAAAGCTTTTATTGAATTCACTCAAGCACCATTAATATTAGATAATTTACAAGCTGAAAATAAAATTCCACCAATTGTTGCAATCTTCATTCAAAATTACAGTGGGTTTAGTAGAGGGAAAGATCTATTATGTTATCCACAATTTGCAGATTTCATTGGTAAAGAGTTAGTCCCATGGGCTCAAGAGAATTATAATATTAGCTCTAATCCCGCACACTCAGTATTAGTTGGTAGTAGTTCTGGAGGACTAGCAGCATCATTTATAGGATTCAGACACCCTAAAACGTTCAGAAATATTCTTTCACAATCCGGTTATTATTTATGGTATCCAGGTTATCCATGGTTTCAACATAGTTTAAAGTATTATGGAGATGATTATGTGAGATGGTGGAGTAAAAAAGAAGAAAAAGAGGAAGAGTGGCTTACAAGACAGTACTTACAAAGTGAAAAATTAGATTTGAAATTTTATTTAAATGTTGGTCATCTCGAAACAAGAGCAATCAAACCTATTAGAAATTTTCAAGAAATGCTTCAAGAAAAAGGATACACCCATTTTTATGAAGAATATCCTGGAGGGCATGAATATATAGCTTGGCGAACTTATTTGCCTGAGGGTTTAATATACCTTATCGGATTACAGTAATGTTTTTAAGGTTAATTATCCAATTAATTGAGAGAATTAAAATAAAAAGAGTTTTTTTTAAAATTTATTTTTTTTTTGGTTTGAATATAATTGCTGGTTTAGTTCTCTCAGAATAGGCAAAATTATCAGCTTCTTTAATGTCGCCATATTTTGCTTTGAGTTCTTCTAAATTACCCGCATAGAGTGCTCTAGGTCGGCAAGTTTGAACACATACTGGTATTTTATTTTCCAAGTGTCTATCTATACAAAAAGTGCATTTTCGCATCTTAGCTCCTTTTTCAGGTCCGAATTGCGGCGCATCGTAAGGACATACTTTTAAGCATTTAGAATTACATTCTTCGTTGCCTATGCATTTGTTGCTATCCACAATGACTATTCCATCTTCCTCTCTTTTTGTTATGGCTTTGACAGGACAAACGGGGATGCAAACAGGATCTTCGCAATGAAAACAAGGTCTTATTAAATAACTTACGAAGACATTAGGAGTTTTTCCTTTTTCGTTGTAAAGTACTTTCATCCAAAATTCAGGACCTGCATCAATATCATTCCAATCTTTACAGGCGACAATGCAAGCATCGCATCCTATACATCGAGTTTGATCAAAATAGAATCCAACCTGCATTTTATTTCACCTCTGGTTTATCCTTACTTACTTGAACAAGGCATGTTTTCAAACAACAGGCCCCGTCAGGAGCGTAAGCATTTTTAGTTAAAGTATTGGCACATCCACCCCTATCAATACCTTCCTCATCAGGAGTATACCATGCACCTTCATGGATAATGATAACTCCAGGAATTATCCGTTCTGTAACCCATGCTTCAATTGATAAAACTCCACGATCATTATAAACATATAATAAATCTCCCGTTTTAACGCCTCTAGGTTCAGCATCGGCTGAATTTATCCAACACCGATGAGGATCAATTTCTTTAAGCCATTCAACATGATATAATTCGGAATGAACTCTATTCTTAGGATGTGGAGAAAGCATTTGTAGTGGATATTTTTTAGTCAATGGATCGTTTCTATCTTCCCAAGTACTAAAATATTTAGGAATCGGGGGTAAGTTTGGATCATTTATATCAGCTACTCGTTGCGAGAATATCTCAATCTTTCCCGAAGGTGTTTTGAATGGATTATTTTCAATGTCCTCAATCTGTTTTTTAAATGCTACATAAGGTTCGTCTAATTTTACTCTCCAAATTCCATCTTCTTTATATTTATCGTAATCGGTGACATACTTCTTAATGTCTTTTGTACCTCTCCAAAATTTTTTTAATTGCCTTGTTTCATCGATTTTTTTAAAATCCTCAATCCCAAGTTTTTCCGCAAGTTCTTCAGCTATGGTGATGTCATGCTTGCATTCGCCTATCGGTTCAATAGCTTGATTCATGTATCCAAAATATGGTCCAGATGGCCATGGACGAGTTATATCCGATCTTTCTGCCAAACTAGTTACTGGTAATATAATATCTGCATATCTGGCTGTTGGCGTCATGAATAATTCTGCGCTAACCATATAATCAAGCTTTTTTAATGCTTCTGCATTTCGGTTAGAATTACCTAACTGATTTAAAAAATTATTACAGCAAAACCATCCAAATTTAATGTCATAAGGATAACCACCTTCCTTACCCTCTAAAATTTGATCAAACATAGCATTAGAATGAACCCTAGTACGTAAGCGATGTTTTAAGTTCACAGATCCTCTAACTGAAATTCTATCAGGATGGTTTTGTTCAACCGGATTTCTACTTGGAGGTAATATAATCGGTCCAAAAAACATATGAGCTATTGGAATACCCATTAACCCTCCACAAGCAGAACCACCTTTTCGTCCAACATTTCCAGTCATTGCAGATAATGTCATAGCACCTCTATTATATTGTCCGCCCATTGCACTACGTGCCGGTCCTTGACAATCCATTAACGCCGCCGGTTTAGTAGTTGCATACTCACGAGCTAATTCTCTAATCGTTTCTGCAGGTACTTGACAGATCTTTTCAGCCCATTCGGGTGTTTTT
>CAZRBD010000005.1:23686-59489 GCA_964598265.1 uncultured archaeon | reverse complement strand
CTTTTATACAGATAGTAAATATTGAGCTTTCACCTAAATAACATTTGAAATAAAAATTGTATTAGTCCGTAATAAAAAATTTGACTCTATTCATATGTAAATAGTATCTTAATCTACCTTTTAGAATATGATTCTAGATAGTAATAAAGATTTTTTGCCAAGAAACTTTTTACTACAACTTATTGTCAGAATCACATTTTACTAATTTTTTTTCTATACAGTTTTTTGTGTTTCACTAAGATAATATTTTGAGAAAGTAAAGAAATTAAAAAAGTAATACTAACAATCAAAAAATTGATTTTTTAATCCCATTCATTTCCAACTATTATTAAATTAACAGTAACTTATATTAGGGAGAATATATATAATGTACTCAATAAAAAAAATATCAGAGTCATGAAATATCTTTACCTTGATCAAAATCAGTGGAGTAGAATAGAAAGAGTCTTTTATCAATTAACTGAAGACTCTGAAATTTCAAGAATAATTCAATTAATAGAAACTCTTATTGATCAAGGTAAATTAAAAATTATAATTGATATTAATAGAATGAAGGAAACATCCCAGAGAGAAGACAATATTAGTCGAAGAAGACTTACAGATTTAATGTTTAAATGGTCTAATGGATTTTATGTTATACCTTGCTTCTTTTTAGAAGAATACGAGATTAAAAATTACATTTGTAGAAAACAAGGTTTAATGGAAATTGATATACGAGAATTAGCAGTTAGTGATGATGCGGGGTATTTATTTTGTGGGAGACCAAGTTTTACTTCGACTAATATAAATGGAGAACAAATAATAGAATTAAATACCTTAATGAATGAGTATATCTCAAAACCTGAGTTTATACTATTACGATTTAATAAATTTTCAGAAATCAATGAGTCTGTGAGACAGCTTCATGTTCAGAATGCTGAAAATGCTCGCCTTCCTATTCAAGAAATGGATGATAAAAGACAACGCAAAAAATATCTTATTAAACAAAATCTTGGAGTATTATTAAGAAAAATAATGGAGACTTTTCAGATAACTGATGATTTTGAAGATAAAGTCTCAATAGAAAAGAGAGTTGCGAATCTTTTAATGGTTAGGGAATGCCTTCCTTCCCCTTTACGAAAAACCAGTGATATAATAGAATTTATGAAAGAATTTCCCCTAATATATACACATGCAACATTAATAAGTGCTAGAGATCGAGATCTGGGTCGTCCAATTCAACCAGGTGATTTAATAGATATAGTTAGCTATGTAGTACCAATTGTCCATTTTGATTTCATAGTTGGGGAAAATTACTTTATTAATTTAGCTAAACGAGAGAAGTTAGATCAAGATTTTGGTTGTGTTTTAGTTAATAAACTTGAGCAACTAGAACCATTTCTCCAGGAGCTTTTATAATCATTACAACTTATAGTTATAGTTAAAATCATAATTAAATTTGAATGTGAAATAAATTTCTATTTTAGATCTTCAAGCTTTAAAATTTCACTATCAGAAGATTTAAAAGATGCTGTAGGAAGTGGAAATGTCCATTACATTGACAAAATTCTAGACGAGATTGAATTTAGACCTCAAAAGTATTAACCCATAAAAAATAGATGTTTATGCTGCTAAAAGACAATTTGCTATAAAGAGAGTTTTCTCTCCTTATTTTTTTTATTTCTGACCATGATCAAGCTATACTTTTATTTAATAAATTATCTGTTACAAACTCCTCCAAATTTGGTAATCCTCCAAAATACTTACTACAGAAAACCATGATTTCATTATATTCCATTGACTTATGTGTTTTCCCTTTTTTTAGGAGAGATATAAAATAATACATCGTTTTTAATTGTAATTTATTAAAATCTGAATCATAGTCTCCCTTTTTTCGATATCTGAACGCGATTTCGAAATAGTTAAAAATTTGACTATCAAGAGTACCTGATTTATATAAATATTCCAATTTTTTGCTGATTTCTGTTAACGAAACACGTCTGAATGTTTTATCATGGAGTACACAGAAGTAGAATCCGAACTTGAATAACGCCTTCGAATATTCCTTTTTTGCAATATCTGTAAGCCTGTTTTTAAAGCTCTTTTCAAGATGGTAAAAGCCCCTAATCAAAACATTATCATAATCAAATTGAATAGTATCAGTTTCAGGAATCTAATCTCTAATGTCTGTCCCGTATAATAAATTATTACCATCACCCAAAATAAAGTAAAGAATTTTTACACCTTATTGGTCGTGCTATTTTACATACCTAGTTTCAATTAAGGTAATTGGTACCAATTATCCGATAAAGTTTGAATTCTTAATATTAAATAATTTAAAATTAATTTTTTTTATTTGATTTGTATGGAAATTCCAATAAAAACTTTAAAAATTGTTAACTTGGAACTTTATAAATTACACAATAAATCTAAGAGAATATTTTTCCACCTATCAAAAGATTTATATATATATAAGCACCCAAAATGATCATAGGTTGCTAAGATTATGCGATCTATCATCGGATTTTGCGGTGAATAGCAGTAAGTTTGGGTTTAGTAGAGTAAAGAGTATAGTAGTGTGGATGATTGGAAAAGGATAAGAATATTTTGTATATAGTATAGAAAGCGTACAGATAAGGATAAGGCTTATTTTATAGGAAAAGATATGTATGCTGTTTGTTTGAATGTTTCGCTTTTTCATGTTGTAGGGATAACAGGATTGGGTTAGCTTTTTAATTGTAGGTATAAGATTATATGAAATTTATAGAGCTAGATTAAAGACAAAAGATTAGGCAGAGAGCAATTTTTTACCTATTTGCTGCGAAATTCAACCTACAACACAGAAAATAGGTGAAAAGCAAATTATAAAATATTCAAATTATAAAACTAATATTATAATGGATGTATCCAGTGTGGCGTTCAATAGAAATTTAGATATTCCTCCGAAAGTTGAAAATATTAACGTTACTTTTTATACTTTTGTAGGATTAGGATATTATGTGATCGGGATTGCTGATAAATCTTTAAGATACTGCATTGATAACCCTTATTGGTATGATAGTAAATATATCACTTCTGATTACTTTACTGAATTTAATTATGCGGACCCAGAAATTGCTGATTTGTCTTATAGACTTAAATGTTTTATAATAACTAATGATGAATATAAACAATATGTTGGAACGCCTTTGGAAGACTGGTTGAACAAGATATTAATTCCCTTTAAAATAATTGACGGCAAATTTAATTTGGTCCCAAAAAAAAATCTTTTCAAATAAAATTTGCCTTTTTTTTTTAATTTTAAAATATCCTTTTGGATACTCTAATTTACAATACCTAACCTTCCCATATAATATTACTTACACTCTAGAAAAATATTCCGAGACAATTATATTCTATACATCCCAAGCTCGTATATAGACCCCAATACAAACGAGACTGTTTCATTCCAAGAAGGAGATATTGTCGCACTTCGATATAATTCTCCTGTAAAGAGCGGAATCCCTATTGGTATAGGAACCCTATATCTTGAAAATAAAGGATACAATTACGATTCCCATGCCACTATTCCAAAAGCAGAAATTTTATTAGTGAATGCAAGCTCTGATGTCGCATATTCAGAATTTACCAGCGGATATTATTATCAAACTCCAATACAACCCACTCCGTTTAATACTGAATATAATAATCGATATAGTGCCATTAAAATTGATCTGAATTTCACTTCCCTTTACGAATCTACCAGCAGTACGGTATTAAACTTCACTCATATTGTATTTTCAGTCCCCGATCCTACTTACGAGCTTACCATAAACGAAATTGTCATTCTTGAGGAATCTTATGAACCAACCACTCAGGATGGAAGCTTTGACGGTCGTATATGGCAATATACTGAGATAGAGTCTTTTGATGCTGATGAAACTCCTGAAGATGATTATTATCAAGTAAGTTTGACAAATACACCGCTATTCTACCCCGATTCTGAGTGGTTAGAATATTTAAATATTTATGACGAAGATGGTAATTATTATACAGCTGGAATTACAGGAAATGATCACCAACTCCACTTCAATCCGACAAACGATACATTTACATGGAACCCCAGCTTTAACCAATTCCCTGAATATTTCGGTATGGAATTCCAAGAACCGTTAATAATTGAACCTAACAAAACTCTATACATCGAATATGTTACTAATACTTCATGGGCAGAACCAATCCTTATAGATGTCGAAAATGTAGATCTTAGCTCCATCCGAATGATTTACGACTATAATTATCTCCTTAAACCAGAACATTATGACTGGTATTCAAACCTATTTGGTGTAGATCACTCCTATGAAAGTATCTCATATTCCCTAAAAGACGAAACTGAGTATGAGGTTGTTCAGTATTATTATGAGGAGTTTACTGTTTATTCAAATAGCTCACAATACATTCACACATTTGATATTGGCGACCTTATTTTCGAAGATGATTTTGTAAATATTAGCCTCTATAAAGTAATTGGTTTAACTACGACTTTCGGAACTGAAATTTTAAACGATAATGCTGATTTCACCGTTGTATTTAACGAATCTACTAACGAACTCAATATTACTGATCTAAATTCTGCTGATGGACTACTTGATACTTTTGATCAAATAATTGCAATTGTTAACTTTTCATACGGTCCAATTTCAAAATATTCTGAAATTTACATGAAAGATACATTTAACTTAACCTATCTTTCTGATATAAAGGATACTTTCTATAATTATTTAGAGGTTGATTATCAATATTCAGCTGAATCAGGTTCAGTTCTCTTTTCCGAAAGTTCAGAAAGTATTACAAGTGAGACAACGCTATTAGAACCGATTGATTATAACAGAAATCCTGATATGAGTAATGCAAATAAAAAATTAATTGGTTATACTTCTGAATTATATGATCACTTTGAAATTTATAAAGATGAAAGCTCAATAATCTATACCGCAGATATCGATATGGACGGTGAGCCAGATTATAAGCAGACGATCGATGTGAATAAAGATGGAGTTATTGATATAGTTAGATATGGTATTGATGATCCGGAGAACCCAAATGAGATTTACTGGTACACTATAATCCAAGACTTTAAGAATCAAGAAATAAGTGTCTCACGCGAACTACAAGAAGAACAACGAACTAAGTGGTTTGATATTGAAGATACTCTGTTTGCTCACTACGATTTCAATCTTGGAAAGCTTGTAAAGATCGTACTCTCCTTACCCCTTTTACCACTCCATATAGCTAAAATGCTTCTCCCTGATGTCGATTACTGGGCTCAAAAATCAACTCAACAATTAATAAATAAGGAGGAATATACTCAAACTTCCTATTACAGCATTAAATCAGATGCAGACCGAGATGGTTTTGCCGATTCTCAAATTGACTTCGAAAGTAAAAAAACAGGTGTTTACTATGAAATTACAGAATACAAAAAGACAATCCTTGCCGCAAAATTTCAAGATGTATTTACTTACTTAGCTGAATACGTAGAAAGAAGTATTGTTTCATTATTTACTGGAGTCACTGAAGATTCTGTATTCAATGAGGAGTTAAAATCAGAATACTTAGAATCAGGTAATTTTAGTCAAGCTAATATAATAGTTCAAGTAAATGCTCTGACTTTACGTGCTACTTACAGAAAGTTCACCGAGAATACAACCACCTCCTTTATTGATAGTTTCGAACAATCTTCAATAACAGTAATAGATTGGAATGAGGGAGAAATTGAAGAGCAAAGAATTTATCGTGATGTCTTTGAAAATTACGAGGTTGAAGATCTAGAATCCTTCTTTACAGATGTATCGACAGAGCATAAAGTCACCAATATCGAGACTGGGCAAGAATATAGCGTATTATTTGATCCCGAATTGCCTTATGCACACCCTGCAAATATTACTTGGGAAACCGGTACATGGGGTCCAGATAACATTCCCACCCAATTTGACTCATTACAAGTTATAAACTTTATAGACAAGGAGGATTCCTATACAACCAATGCCTTTGAACCAAAAATACCAATACATATTAGAATTCCTAACCGTTTCTCGTTGTATAATGATTACGGCAAAACTTCAAGAGCTCAAGTAGATGATAATGGCTGGGTTGAATTTGAAGTGGAAGGTGTACTTATTACACCTCCTGGCGGAGTCTATTATACTTCTGATATTGAATCATTTGCCTCTGGGACAGCAAAAACAAGTGGCTCCTATTTCTACGTAGATAGTGACCAAAATGGTTATTATGAAACTGTCTATGTTGTCAAATATTCTAGAACCAATAGATTCGGCGCTCCCGTATACGATGTTATGTCAATTGGTTTTAATAACGACGGAATTCATGATTTTGCTCCATATGAAAAATTACGAACAACAGTGACCTCTGTATCCGATTTTAGCAACTTAGCTTCCGAGTCCACACAATTTGGAACCGATTGGATCTATAATTTTAATAAGCTCAAAGATATTGCTCTTTTAGGAGAAGATGAGTCTCCTCTCGATAAATACAACCTCAAGGCGAAAGATACATTATTTGAGATATATAAACTTGTATCCCAAAGTGAACAAAATAGCAAATTCTCCGAATTATTCTACGAAATACGACACAAAGCTTATAACAAGGCATGGGATATTTATAGAACGAAACTATTAGCTGATATAGTAGAACAAGTATTTATGTCGGCAGTAGCCTCTTTTGTAAGCGCAACTATAATTGCCATCACTGTCACAACAGGAACCGCCCTTGCGCATCTAGCTTATTTTGCCGTATATACATTAATGACCAAATTTTCAATCGATATGAAATTAAAAGAAGCAGAATCACAGTCACGTTCCCAAACTTTCACACCTATTTCAATTGAACAGCGAGACCCTGTTTCACTTAATGAAAGATCTGTTGCTGATCGGGTAGGGCTGAAAGATAGTATGGCAGCAGCATTACTTGGTCATCCGGGAGGCTATTATACCGCAGTAAGTGGAGGAGAACCTGGAAATATGTATACTGCAGAAGCATTGGTAAGTCCACCTAACTATGCTCGTATGCTTGGGGCGTTTAGTTTCGGCTTCTTAGGCCTTCTTTGGGAAAACTTCCAAGACATGGGAGAATCTAACCCCGATACCTACACCGCCCTTGATTTTGACGATATGAACCTCGACTACCGCCATCTCACAAGTGAACTATCATCATTCAACAAGTACCCCAATTATGTTTATAAAAATACAGAAAATGTCTTCCATCCATATACCCAGAGTTATGCAAATACACTAGGTTTCCTTGAGACAAAAGTAAGAAAAATATCTAACAATCAACTTGACACCATTATCCCCACCACAATTGACGGAAGGCCAGAATACCGATTCATTAATGGCACTACTCAGGGTTTAACATTACCTTTATCTGTACTTTACAAACCAGTTGTCCTAAGCAAAGAAAGATATGGTAAAATCCAACCTACTCCGGGACATTTAGTTATTACTGTTCAAACCAAAGATTATAATAATACAAAAGGGATAAATCCATACACATTAACTCATGTGGAACAATTAGTTGGGTATAAGGCTAAAATCCCATTAATCAACAAAGAATTTGAATATCCTATCCAATATATTTCAATCGATATGTTGAAACAATTAGGAATACTCCCAATTTATTTTGCAAGAGATATTATTATCAATAAATCATACTACGCAATAGAAGATGGAAATCTCTACTTTACAAAATCTTTAGAGGAAATTGTATCCGAGCAGTATTCGGAATTTGAGACAGAACTGCAGCAAGCAGATCTATTTTTAACTACCATATATTTCGACATCCACATCTTTTTTGATCGATTTGTCCCTGACAATACAACCGAAACAAATAGCTTAGCCTTAGCCCAAGCAACATCCTATGCAATAATGGATTATTTCAATCAGTACACATATGCCGAAGTTACCGCTAATATGATATCCGAGATTGCCTATACCGAGACTCTTACATTCTGGTCAACTCTTATCAGTGCACCTCTTGTCTTCCTTGGTTCATGGGCAATAATGGGGACCAAAACATTTTTAGCGCAAGCAGAAGTAGGAACTGTTAAAGCACTACTAACTCAATTCGCAGGCCAGTTTATCATGGCCCCCATTAAAGAAGTATTTCAGGAAATTATTGAAGACGGATTCAAAGAAGCAATAGCCGAAAATTTTGTAGACCTGATAGGCGGAACTGAAGACCTCGGGTTCTGGTTATCCTCTCTGTGGACATCTAAAAGAGAAGTAGGTGGCGCATTAAGCCAGATCTCTTTAGGTAAAGTGGAAGGCAAGACCAGCCTTGGATCAGTGCTCTCAATTGCTTCGGCGCGCCTCTCGGGAGATACTGAAGTAAAGAACGCTATTCTTACCCAAATGAAGCAAGAGTTAGCACAGAAAACACAAGAATATCAACAAAAACGGGCAGAAATGAGTACATGGCAAAAACTTATGAATGCTGGAACGTTCAGAATAATCGTTATGACAGTAGCCTCCCTCTTTTTCGGAGGATCATCCTTTCTTGCGCTTCTAGGGTTAAACAAAGCCCTTAAAACAACAGCAAATATGGCACCACGAATTTACGGAGAAGCTAAAGCTAGATCCCACGCAAATAGAAAAGATGGAATCATTAAAGCCTACGGAGAAAACAACTTCTATGAGAATTTAAAAAATATGGAAAATCAAATGAAAAAGCCCTCTAATATCGATGGAGAAGCTCTTAACAGCATATTTAGAAGCCTGCAAAAATTAAGTACAACTACCGAGACAAACATCGCACCTTCTATTGCTGGTGCTCCACGAATCAATCCAAATCCAAAATCAGTCCAACGAAATCTGCTTGCAGAAAAATTTAATAAAATAGCGAATTTTGAAAATTTTGGAAATGTAGATTCTGATAAATCATTCAAAGAGCGATGGTTAACTCAAACCGACGGTCCTGGTGGAAGTATTAGTTTAATACATGAATTCTCTGTCAAGAAAGATATATCGATACTTAGTTTATTTAAAAATTTAGAAATTGATGTAATGGATTACTCTATAGCTATTAATTCTAAAATAGTGGATTCAGAAAATTTTGATACTATTTTAAAACCTCAAGACCAACTCCTACTAGCTCCTATTTCTAAAGGAAGGAAGCCAGATCCCTCATCTGTACGGGATGATATCAGTGGTGAAATAACTGAAAGCAGTATTGATGCCGAGGAAGGAGCGTTTGCACTATATGACCAAATTGTAAGAAAAGCCTTACACGCAGAGTTGTTCGGTCTTGAATTTGAGAAACCTACAAAGCCATTGAAAAAGACTGAATTAAATTTGGATAAAGTAGCACGAGCTAAGACATTTTTAGAATCTATTCTATATAATGGTAAAAAAGTAATTGTTGATGGGGCCTTCAATTGGGAAGTTTTAACCGTGCTTAAGGAAAAGTTTGTTAAAGGGGAGGAGTTTAATTGGGAAGAAGGATTAATCGCCGATGTCGCTGTTTTCTATATGGGTGATAAAAATATTATTTCTAATGTAAATAAAGTTGAGAAAGAAGTTGAGAATGAGAATGTAGTTGAAAATACAATTATGGATGATAGCCACAATGAATTTGAAAATTTATACTTTAGGATTTCCAACGAAATAATAAAAATTTATAATGATCCAAGTACCCAAATACCAAAAGATTTATCTGACATTTTCGGGGATGTTCTGGAGATTAAAAACATTAATCGACCCATTCCTATGTATAAACTATCGAAGCTGTTGGGAATGGGAGGGAACTTCTTCTCTGATACAATGCAAAGGTATGAGAGGTATGTAGCTAGGCGAGAATTGGGGGAGAGAACAAAGGCACCAATGATTAAATTCTCAAGTTTTGCTGCTAATATTCAACCTTCTCTCTCTAAGGTTCTTGGAGAAGACGTAGCTCGTGAGATCGTCAATGAATACATGACAAGTAACGGTTATAGAACGGGTATGCTTTATTCTTTGTACTCATTTCTTTATGAGAAGACCGGTATAGCTTACAAAGTGGCTGAATTTTCTAATATAATTTTCGGTGATAAAGAAAAAGCTATAACTCTGCTTAAGACTCCTAATCCCTCCGTGAAGGATCTAGATCAATTATGGACCTTGGAATATCTTGTTTCTAAGATGAAGCCAAACGCAAAACTCAAGTTTATGCCGAGTGAGGCCGTTCTTGAAGATCTAGTTTTTGAGAGTAAAAAAGTCATCCGTAGAGAGTTTATAAGGCAGACTCGGAGTTTATCTCCGGTAGCAGTTAATATGGTCTTAGATTCCCTATATATTCTTTCAGAGAAGCATGGATTCTATAGTTTTAGAAAGTTCAGTAAACAAGTAACTCACTCACGTATTAGTGATTATCTGAGTCATTATGTCTTTGGACCAGGTAAGAACCCAGGTGATTGGTTTCCTCGAAGATTATTAGAAGTCCTAGCTGGGGAGGGAATAAGTTCTGACCATATGGCTGTTCAGTGGACTGAATTATTTGCTGAGACAAGAGGTATAAGTTTTCTTGATTTTGATTTTTATCTTAATAAGTTTAAACTACTTTCAGGGGATAGAGTTTCAGATACTGCAGTAGTGAAATCCGGAAGTCAAGAACATCATATGGCGCTTACTATAACTTACGCAATGACCGGCGGCCGTAGCTGGATGACAGGTGAAAAGATATCTTTTGATAACGCGTTATTACATCATGTACTTCATGACGAGAATGGAAAGACATTATATGGTGTAGATCATGAGAATAAATATTCTAACTTTGCTTGTTTAAATGGCAAACCAAATCTAAATGGCGATATAGAGAATAATAGAGCGGAAAGACGCTTCGAACGACAATATTGGGAAGACAAATTCCTCGATATGTGGAGAATGTTCAAAGATGGAAACTTTAAGGGTGCAATAGAGCATTGGAACAATTATAATCCTCAGTATCAGAGGGATTTTCTGAGAGAACGCCACTCAAGGCGTTATTTAGATAATTGGTTAGAAAAAATATAGAGATCTTAAATTTCAAGAGTCAAGTTAAGATATAGTATATTAATATATTATTTTTTTAATTTTACTAGATTATGAGAGAGGAAAAAAGTTCTTCACCTTTTACTGATCGGGGTTTTGATGTTTCAATTCATGTTACTAATCAAGAAAATTTACCAATTCGAGATAGATGGCGTTCTAGCTGCTATTTAACCGAGTTAGGGTGTAAATGTCTTTTTTCGTTATTTAGTTTAATTACAAGTGAAAGTTTAAAGGACAATTATGCTAGTGATATTCAAGACTTATTATTTAAAAGATTTAATTTGGATCATCTTGATGATAAAGGAAGTCTTGGACACTCAATAGATAGATATATTCAAAAAATGGAAAAATTTCGTTTTTTTTTACCAAATGATTTTGTGGAACTACTAAAAGACAAAAGTAATTTAAAACCACGATCATTTGAGTTCGATATTGGTTATAAAGGTGATCTTGATTCAGTAGTGGATTGCATCCGAGAAGTGTTAAAATCTTTAAGGGATGAGAAAATCAGCTTTTGGAAGGAAGTTTTTGAATTGTATAAGGAAGATAGGGAAGCCTATGATTTAGAATTTAGGACGAAGCAGACACGACATAAAAAAGATCTCGATAGATTTTCAAAGATAGATATTGATGATTATATCCAGAAATTTAGTAAAAAATAATTCTACTTGAGCCAATATCCACCAAACACAGCTAACAGACTTTATAGGTATTAAAAAAAAAAAATTTAATAAGGTTAGAAGGAAGTATCCATGGGTGCCCGTAAATCCAATTTAAAGCAATTAAAGCTTAGTGATTTTATAGGCTGGATACCAACACTAAAGGGGAGATACCTTTACCGCTTTCCAAAAGTGCGTATTCCTAGATTTGAAGACCATGCAATGGGTGTCATTTCTAAAAAAGAATGGGACATGCACCGATACATTTCAAAGTTCGATGGGTATTTTGAGAACTTATTTGAATTAAACAATTTAAGAGAAACTTGAAGAGGAAGGAGCATATTTTAAGAATTTATCGTTGAGAGATGTGTTTAGCTATAATTTACTAAGAATAAACCTTGGATTTAAGAATTATTCCGGTATTGAAAAGATGAGTAGGTTATTAATATATCCCCCGCTGTTTGGCGTGACTTATGATTCAAGCTTTATTCCGACCGCAGCAGACGTTAGTTTTGTAATGAATAAAATCCCCGCAAATGAATTATTCAAATTTTTCCGCCAACTTGTCCAAGAATGCATGGAATAAGGATTATTGTCCCCACAAATTCTTTACATCATTATTTTATTTTAAATTTATATAAATTATTATCAAATATTAGATAAATATGACTCGAAGTGCTAAGGTTAACCAAGCTATTCTAATTATTTTAGATGATGTTCGTGCTGAACATCTGTTCAAATGGATGGATGAGGGAAAACTTCCAAACATAAAGAAAATTGCAGAAAATGGTATCACATGCTCAAATTGTGTCACATCTTATCCTGCAATTACTTTTCCTTGTTATGGAAATATTGTAACGGGTGCTTATTCAGGATATTTTCCTAAAGAAGGTAGTGGTGTTCCGTTATATCATTGGGTCAATAGAATGGACCCTCCATCAGTTAGTAAAAAGTTTCCTTTCATTCGTAATTATGGGGATAGAAAACAGCTATTAAAAATAAATAAGGATATTGGGAAGAATGTTAAAACTATTTTTGAGCAGGTCCCTGGAGGAAATACGTTAAGCTCTACATGTTTCTTATATCGTGGAGCTTTTTTTGCACTTGCTGAAAATTTTTTTGATGTAAAACCTATTTTTGAGAATATTGCAAAGGCTTTTGATAAACCTGAAAAATACTTTTCAAATAAGGAAGTCCCCTTAGTTACGGTAGGTTACGTTCCCCATACAGATGATGCTATGCATAAAAAGGGATTTAACCACAAAGATTACATCAATCTATTAATTGAGTGCGATAAATATCTTGGTTCATTAATTAATACTCTAAAGAAAACGGGATATTATGAAAATACGGCAATTGGGATAATTTCAGACCATGGTAATTTTATAGGAGAAAAAATGTATAACCTCGAACCATTCTTTCAACAAAAAGGGTTAATACCTTATGTCCCTGAAAAAGGAACTGGAGATTTTGATTGCAATTTTGGCTCAGTCGGTTTTTTTAATTTTCCCGGTGAAACTTGGCATCATCATCCTACTATTCAAGATATGCAAAAATTCAAGCCAAGTGGAATAGGGAAGCCAGATTTGAATCTTTTTGATACTTTATGGAAGATTCCAGGTGTTAAGTTTATGTATTATAGAAATGATGAGAACACTCCCGATAGAGGAATAATTCATATTAAATATCGCCAAGAAAAATCAGAAAAAGAAATCGAAGGAATGATTGAATATCAAGGTTTTGGAAAAGCTCAAAAGACAAGATACACCGTTGATTCAGATGATTTCTATGGATATATAGATAATGAAAAATCAGCAAAAATATTAGATAAAAGATTTCATACCATAGATGAATGGTTAGAAGCAACTAATCACGTTGATTTTCCCATGATAATTGATCAGATCCCTCGTTATTTTAAAAATCCTAGGTCTTGTGATATAGTAATTTCTACATTGGGAGAATACGGATTCGGATATGAACATGGTAAGACAATACCCTCATCTCCATTTTCTCATGATAATGGCCTAAGGAGCTCGATGATTGTACCATTTATTATTGGTGGTTCACTGGAAATTCCAGCAATGGATATTTTATACTGTAAAACAACAGATATGGTTCCTACGCTATTGGATTTATTAGGAATAAAATCCCATTCAAGTGTAGTTGGAAGATCATTGTTACGATATTAATTTTTCACACTTTTTAAGATCATTCAATTAGTTTTTATTAGAAAGTTCTTTTAGAATCTCAATTATAGTTATTAATTCTAAGGAGATCATGTATGAAAGCCAATAATATAATTATCGTTCCAGAAACTCATTGGGATAGAGAATGGTATATTTCTTTTCAAGAATTTCGCGCTAGACTCGTAATCATGATGGATAAATTAATTACAATTCTAAAAACTGATCCAAATTATAAAAGTTTCACGCTCGACGGTCAAACAATACCCTTAGAGGATTATTGCGAAGTAATGCCTGAAATGAAAGATGTCATCAAGGAATTTGTAAAAGAAGGAAGACTTTCAATTGGTCCAATGTATGTTTTACCCGATGAATTTTTAGTAAGTGGTGAATCATTAATAAGGAATCTTATGATAGGTCATCAAATTGGGAGGGAATATGGAGGAATTATGAAGGCGGGTTATATTCCTGATCCATTCGGTCACATCGCGCAAATACCTCAGATTTTAAAAGGTTTTGAAATTCCATCTATTCTATTTTGGCGAGGTTTTGGAAATGAATATGAGGAAAATAAATTAAATATGGAGTTTCTATGGAATGCTCCGGGAAAGGCAGCCTCCATTTTAGCTATTCACTTAGTTTTTGGTTATGGTTCTTTAGGAGCTCTTAATACTAAGAAAACTAATGGTGAATACAAAAAAGCGTTGAAAACTATTAATTATCTTGTGAAAAAATTTGAAAACCACATAGCTACTCCAAATATTCTTCTAAATAATGGTTCAGACCATCATGAAGCTCTTCCAGAAATCCCTGAAATAGTAAAACAGTGGAATAAATTACATCCAGAAGCAAAAATGGTGCAAGCTGATTTTGAATATTATATTAATAAAGTTTTGGAGTCAAATCCAAAGCTGAAGGAATTTCAAGGAGAATTGAGAGGAGGAAGATATGCAAACTTATTATCAGGAGTTTTTTCAGCACGGATGTGGATAAAACAGAGAAATACATCTATAGAGTACCTATATGAAAGATATACCGAACCGATGTCAATAATTACGTGGATCCTTGATAAATACAATAAATTTCTCTACCCAAAGGACTATATCTTGACTGGTTTGAAGTGGTTACAAAAAAATGCGCCCCATGACTCTATTTGTGGCTGTTCTATTGATGAAGTGCATGATGAAATGAAAACTAGATTCGATTGGGCAGAACAAATAGCAAATGAAGTTTATAAAAATGCATTTCTTTATATTGCCAATATTATAGATTTAAATCCAGATTATAAAAATAAAAAACACAGTGTTTTAATCATACACAATCCACTACCTTGGAAGAGACGAGATATTGCTGAATTTACTACAATAACACCTAAAACAATAGGGGGAAAGTTGCCATTTAATATTAAAGTGATCGATTCTGAAGGGAATGAAATTCAAAATCAATTTACTCATATTGAAGAAACTCCTCGATTTTCCCGACAAAATAGTATTAGTCATAAAATCTCCCTTATTGCTGAAGTTCCTGCTTGTGGTTATAAAGTGTTTTATGTCTCTTCCTCACATTCTGATAGAAAATTAGAATCTGAGCCAAAAAAATTTGCAATTACAAGGGATTTCTTAGAAAATGAATATTACCGCGTGGACATTGAATCAAGTGGTTCTATTAGTGTTACTGACAAAGAAACGGGTGAATCTTATGAAAATGTTTGTGAATTCGAGGATGTTGGGGATTGGGGAGATGAATACGACTATTCAGGACCTAAAGAAAAACAATCAAATCAGGTATTTAATACCAAAGATGCTGATGTCCTCGAAAGAGTTGTTAATATAGATGGTCCAACACAGAAAACATTTGAATTAAGATTAAATTTAAAACTCCCCATTTCATTAACTGAAGATCGGTATAATCGAGAAAATAAGCTAGTAGAAAATGAAATCTTAATTTACATCTCGTTATATAAAGAAATTAAAAGAATTGACTTTAAGATTGAGTTAGAAAATAATAGTAAAGATCATCGAATTCGTGTTTTATTTCCAACTAGAAAAAAATCAGATAAAGTTTATGCTGATGGGCATTTTTATGTGGTTCCGAGATTGGTTGATCTTCCAGAAGCAGAGAATTGGGACCAGAAACCTCTTCCAACAAATCACCAGAAAGATTTCATATCAATAAGCAATAAATCAGGGACTTTTGCTGTTTTAAACAAAGGACTGCCTGAATATGAAGCTATAATTAATGAGGATAAATCTATTACCTTCGCCATAACACTTCTAAGATGTATTGAATGGTTAGCTCGTGATGATTTTCAAACCAGGTATATTCCCGCAGGACCAAATCTTAAAACACCTGAAGCACAATGTCTTGGAAAACATAGCTTTGAGTTATCGTTAATTACTTCTTCACATCCTAACTGGTTAGAGTCAGAAATTCATCAAAGAGGAAAAGAATTTAATAATCCATTTAAACCGATCTTCCCAGCGATGGTTCAAAGTCCCTTAAGAGTCTCAGATAGAGTAATTTTAAAGCCTTCTGGAATACTTTCTTATATCAATAAAGTTAAACCAAGACAATTAGAATCATATCTTCCTCCTACATTAAGTTTCCTTGAGATAGATAATAAAAGTATAGTATTGAGTTGTATGAAAAAAGCAGAAGAAGGAGAGTATTTAATTGTCAGAACCTATAATATCTCCTCCTTCCCTCAGAAGGGACGGATGATTTTCTATGAAAAAACTTCAATAATCAATGCCGAATTAGTAAATTTCTTGGAAGAAACTCCAAAAAATGATATCAAAGCAGAGATCGATAGTATCAATAAAAACATACTTGAAATAACTTTAGATCCCCATGTAATTGCAACATTTAAAATTGATATTACTTTATTGGAGTAGACTGATAATGTGGAAACAAAAACTTTTAGAATTAGTAAAAGATTTTAAACATTCCGCTTGGGGATTCTCCCACTTTACCCGTATTTTCGAATTATCTTTAGAATTAGGAAGAGCAGAACAATTCGAGATTGATTCAGAAGCACTATTTGCTGCTGCTTATTTACATGATATAGGAGCTTTTGAACCATATAGCCAAAAAAATGAGGACCATTCAGATGTAGCAATTGAAAACTGCGATGCAATACTTAAATCTATCGATTTTCCAGCAGAAAAAAATCAATTAGTAAAAGACATAATCAAGAGCCATATGTTTTATGCAAAACCAGTAAATAATCTGGAATCAAAAATTTTTCACGATGCAGACACACTTGATTTCATGGGAACTATAGGGATTACACGAATTCTTTCAATTATAGGAAAAGAAGATTGGACTCCAGATTTAGATAGTGCAATCAAGTTAATTAAAAAGTTCTGTACCGAATTACAAAGTTCTCTCGTTACTCACACAGCACAAAAAATTGGTCGTGTGAGAAAAAAAGAAATGGAAGAGTTTCTGAAAAATTTAGCAGAAGAAACAAATCATTATGAGTTATTATAAAAAAAATTTAAAGAAAATTCCTATCCCCTATGTTTTATTACTTTCTATACTTTTATTTTGGAAGGAAACCAAATTTTTTTTCTTTTTTTAATTCAGTAATTAAATCAGTATTTTTATGCTCTATTCTTATATCTAAAAGATTTTAGAGAATAATTAATTTATTAAATCCTTGAATTATAATATAAATGCAATATATACTCATAAAATTAAGAATAATGATATTTGATGAAATTTCCAGAGTACTCAAAAAGGTATATACCAAGTATAAATGGCGCAATTAAATCACTTTTTGATTTTAAGTTAAAAAGTGTAGAGCATTTATTTCTAAAAGAATATTATTCAGAGTTAAGCGATTACATGTTATCTGGTGGTAAGAAATTAAGACCTTTGTTATGCATCGCTACTTATAATGCTTTTCATTCTAACCAAGATGATACCATTATTCACCCCAGTGTAGGAGTAGAATTTCTCCACAATGCAACATTAATACATGATGATATTATTGATAAAGATGATTTTAGGAGAGGTAAACCTTCCTTTCATTATAGATTTCGTAATTATCATAAACAATATAAATTGAAAAAAATGGATGATGTTGATTATGGTAACTCTATAGGTATAATAGGGGGCGATAATGTATTCATTATGGGATTAGAGGTGTTTTTGTTCAATGAATTTAAAAGGGATTTGAATCTGAATGCTATTAAATATTATGAGAAAGCATTTATTGAGATAATCAATGGGGTTTTAATTGAAACTGATATGGTTAATAGGAAAGATCTTACAATCTCGGATTATATAAAAATGATTTCACTTAAAACTGGAGCCCTAATCGAAAAATCGATTTTAATTGGTGCTAATTATGCAGAGGTTGAAGAAAAATTCTTGAAAGATCTGTCACGTTATGGTCTTAACCTAGGTATTATTTTTCAGATAATTGATGATATTTTAGGAACTTTTGGAGATGAAAATGTAACAGGTAAACCTACTGATGGTGATATACGAGAAGGAAAACAGACATGTTTGTTAATAGCTGCTTTAAACAATTTAGATAAGGAAGGAAGGGTAAAGTTAGAAATTTTGATTGAAAATCCCAATATGACTAATGAGAATGTAGAAGAAGTTAAAGATTTATTTCGGGATGTGAATGTGATTGATTCATGTAAAAAATTAGCTAATTCTTACTATCAAGAAGCTAAATCATCATTAGAACATTTAAATACTGAAATAAAAGACTCAGAGGCCGAATTCTTCCAAAATTTATTAGATTTTGTCATGAATAGAAAATTCTAAGAATAACTCTAATTTTATCTTTTGCTTTTTTTGGATATCTGAAAGGGTGCTGTTTAGAGATTTCGAAAGACTCAAGTTTAAATATTAGTTTTATTGTATTGAGATTGTAAAACAAGATTACATTAGGGATAAGTGAGAAAATTACGGTATTTTCTGAAAGAAAGAATTTAGAGTATGATATTTTAATTATTGATGATAGTAAATATGTAATAGATTTTTTAACAAAAATTATTAACATAAAAGGTTATACTTGTAAATCTGTTTATAATATTTCAAAAGCTAAAAAGGAACTGGAGGTTTTCAAACCAAAATTAATATTTTTAGATGTAAATCTGCCAGATTCAAACGGATATGAGTTTTGTAAAAGTTTAAAAACAGATAAAAATTATAGAAATATCCTAGTTTATTTTTTTACAGGAGAACCTGAGTCAGAAGTAGCATTGAAGGCACTAGAAACTGGAGCAGATGGATACCTAAAAAAACCTTTTAATATAATTGATTTTGATGAAATTTTTGAGCATTTTGATCAAAATTAAGAAACACGAGAAAGGATTACTATTTTAATATTCACCTTTCACAAAAACAGTATAATTTAAAACAGTTTGGGTGTAAGTTTACTATACTCACATGAATTGATTTTAACTTCGATTTGAAAAAGATAAGAATTATTATCTTTTTAAGAATTAATATTATCATCTTAGTAAATTATTATTAATAGAAATTAAATTATGTAATCTAAATGTTAGTTGCAATCACAGGGGCTACGGGAGTTGATTTAGCGGTTAAATTTTTGGAAACTCTCCAAGATTTAGATATTGAAGTTGAATTAATTATATCAGAAAATGCTAAAAGAATCATCTCAATCGAAACGGATTATAAAATTTCAGATATTCAAAATTTAGCTACAAAGTATTATGATTTAAATGATTTACAGGCTGCTCCTGCGAGTGGATCTTATAATAAAAACCAAAATATGGTAATCGTACCATGTTCAATGAAATCTCTTTCAGCAATTGCTAATGGGTATGCAAGTAATCTGATTACAAGAGCCGCTGATGTGATGCTAAAAGAAAAGAGAAAACTAATACTCGTAGTAAGAGAAAGCCCGTTAAACGCTATTCATCTAGAAAATATGCTTAAACTAGCAAGATTAGGTGTTGTAATTTTACCTCCCGTTCCTTCCTACTACATTAGACCTAAAACTGTGGAAGAACTCGTTACATTTACGGTTGGAAGGATTTTAGATCAAATCGGAATTGAGAGTAATATTAAGAGATGGGGTGACCCCTAAATGCAGAAAATGAAAAAACGTTGTAAAAGGTTATTTAAGCTTTATAAACTTCTAAAACAATATAATTGATCACCGATATTATTATTAAATATTGATTTTCGATTTAAATAATAATAATTTTTGATTAAAAGGCTTACTGAAGTATAGAGAGAATATTTATATGAAAGTGCTCCAAGATATCTGGATATTAGATAAATCAGGAATTGTTATATTTCATAGAGTCTTTGATAAAAGACTCTCTCCTCAGCTGTTTGGAGCAATGATGAGTGCATTAAACATGTTCGCTGAGCAATTAACTGAAGTAGGTTTAACAAACTTTGAATTAAATAATAAGAGATTCACAATAATAAAAAGAAGCAAATTACTTTTTATAGCAAATTCATCAAATAAAATTAATCAAAAGAAAGTAAATAAAGAACTTGGAAAAGTCTCAAAAAAATTCATCAAATTATATTCAGATAAAATAAAAGGTTTTAAAGGAGAAATCGGTGCTTTTGCAGAATTTAAAGAAATAATTGGAGATGCCTTAGCAGATTAAACCGATGAATTTTGGAAAGGATCGCTAGAATAATCTTATTATAATGTTATTACTTATTGGTGTAACCATCTATATAAGTCACCAAGAATAACATATTTATCTCTTTTACCCTTTAGGTTATTTAAACTATTAACATTCATTAGCCACAAACATGAACGTAATTCATGCTTTAACGTTCTTATTTCTTTTACAGTATTCGTAATACTTTTATTTTTCCTATCTTTCCAAGCAGATTTGAGAAAACTATAAGCAAACCCACCAATATCGGCTCCTAAAGCAATTGATCGAGCAATATCAATGCCCGTCCTTAAACCCCCGGTGGCAATAATTAATTTTTGAGATACATTTCTTACATAAATTACGCTAATAGGTGTAGGTATCCCCCATTCTCGAAAAACCTCAGCAGGATCTCGAGAGTACCGTTGATTATTAAAGTTATTTCGTTTAGATTCAATAGCCGCAAATGAAGTACCACCGGTTCCACCAACATCAAATCCATCAAAACCTAGTTTATCAAGGATCTCTGCTAAATGTGGGTTAAACCCAGTCCCAACCTCTTTAGCAATTATTGGTATTTCATAATTTTCGCGAATCTTCTGAAAATTAATACGAAAAAGCTTGCTGGAAATATCTCCCTTATCTTGAACAAGTTCATGTAGGGTATTCAAGTGTATTGCCATGATATCAGCTTTTATCATATCTATACAATCACCAAAAGTCTCTAATTCAAAATCTTGAGAACTCACTTGACCTAAACCAATATTTCCAATTATTGGGATATTAGGTGCAACCTTCCTTGTAACCTGAAACGAATCTAATAAAGCAGGATCTTCAATTCCAGCTCGTTGACTTCCAACGCTCATTATAATATTTTCTTGTTCTGCTGCTTTAGCCAGGATTTCATTAATTTCCTTAGAAACGGGATGACCTCCCGTAATAGCAGAAATACAAATAGGAGCAGAAATTTTTTTATTAAAGAAATTTGCTGTAAGATCAATTTCTTCAAAATCTATATCAGGTATTGGATAATGAATCAATTTAATATCATTAAAATAATTTTTTAAATGTTGTACATCATATTCTAAAGGTATTTTGAGGTGTTCTATTTTCCTATCCATTATATCTCTAGATTGATTTGGTTTAGGCATATTTTTCGTCTTCTGTTTTATCATATCTAATAAATACAAATATTAACTGTCAATTAAAACATTTGTACAATTTATTTTTTGATTTTTTAATGAATTATAGATATATTTGTTCTTTAATCCATTGATTAGCTGAACTGGAATATTTTGATCGCAAATTTTTTTAATTGAATTAATTTTTCCTTCAATACCCCCAGTCACATCTATTTTTTGTTCTAAATTTGCTAAATGTAAAAATTCTAGTTGATTGGAATATAAATTTGTAGCTAGTATTGGTTTATTATTATCCTTTTCTTTATCAATTATATATATTCCATCAGTTTCCATAGCAAATATGACTTTTAAGATTTGAAATTTTTCTATGCACTCACATAATTTAAAAATGATTTGATCCCCTGAAAGTATAGAGAAAGAACCTTGCGTATCAAGTATTATATCCCCATACAAAATAGGTAGAATATTGAGATTTAATGACGTTTCAATTATATCAATAGAGTGAATATAAATATCATTAGAGTCTCTAATAAAAATACTTGATGGCTGAATTGGTAAAACGGGGTAATTTTTCTCTAGAAATGAATTTACAATAAAGGAATTGAATTCATTCATTGCATGATGTGTTTTTGTAAGGCCTAAAATTTGGTTTTTGATAGATACATCTATTCCTTTAGATATAGCATATTGTTTTGCTACAGGGTGACCAAATGAACCGCCACCATGAATTAATATTAATTTTACATTCGCATCAATTATTTGTTGAATAGCACTTTTAACAATATCTTCTCTAATTGACTTTGGTTTATTTTTGTCAGTTAACAAACTTCCTCCAAGCTTTAGAAGGATTATTTCATTTTTTGTGTTCAATTTCAAATCTCTCTTATCCAATCATAGACTTCCATGCAGAATATCCCGCATCTTCAACTGCTTGTGCTATCTTTTTTTGTATTCCATAATTCTCAGCTAATCCTATTACCAAACCTCCTCGACCAGTTCCAGTCATTTTAGCTCCAATTGCTCCATTTTTTAAGATAACATCTACTAACTGGTCATTAACTTCTCCTGAAACCGTGATTTCTTGAAGTAGTTTATGATTTTGATTCATTAATCTACCAATTGTTAAAACATCTCCTTCCAATAACGCTTTCTTCGCATCTTTAGCTAATTTTTTATATTCTTTAAAAAATCGTTCAAACTTATCAGGATTTTCTTCTTTTAAATGGCGAACATCCGCAACAACTTCTGCTGTCGAAGCAGTAATGCCTGAATTTGCAATTATTAGTGGTATCTTTTTTGGGGATTGTAGAAGATCTATAGTATTTTTTCCTCCACTTAAGTTTTTCACAAACCAAATTAAACCACCATAAGTGGAGGCTGTATTGTCAATACCTGAAGGTGTTCCATGGTAGGCTCTCTCTCCTTCATAAGCTGCCTCATTTATCTTTTCGTCATCTAGCTTTAGATTAAAAGTTTCATTAAGGGCGCGAGCCAAAGAAGTACATTGAGCAGCAGAAGCTCCAACTCCACTAGCAGCATATAAATCGCCAGTAAAAGTTATATCAAGCTTTTTATCACTAAAATCTATTTCTAAGTGATTTAATACATTTTCAATAGACTTCATTGCTTCATTATATTTCTTTTTTTTATATCCAGGTGTTGCAGGTCTTTGATCATCTACTACCCATCCACTCCCACTAGAAGTATGGACTTCAGCTACAGTATAAGAACCTAATGCTGAAGCTATAGCGGGGAGACCATACACAACAAAATGCTAGCGTTTATTCCTGAATTAAGAAATTATTTCGCCAAAAAGTATGGTCTTTCCATATCCTTTTCCAATTCCCATTTATTTCACCACTACAGTTCCTGCTGAACCATCTACATGGATTATTTGCCCACTTTTAATATTACTTATATCAATTTTGTCTATACAAGGAATTTCACTTATTATACATCCTACAGCGACGATTGTATCAATCTGTTTATTTATTATTGCTACAGGTGCAGTATTGTTTTTTTTCATCCTATACATTGTATAAGATCCTACTGTCGATCCTTTACCAGTTGGAAATACTAACACTTTTCCGGATATTGATTGCCCCTCAAGCTCGTGACCAACTTCAACTACTTTACCTGAATCAGGGTCAACACCTCCATAGAAGGAAATATTGTCTTTAGTTACAATAGCTTCAGCTTCAGCTATTCCTTTATAGATTTTTCTACCTTCTAACTTCATTTTATCGCTTCTTCCACACATTCTTCAATAGTTCCTATTTTTACTTTAAATTTATTTTTTGCGCGACCATAATAACAAGCCTTAGCAGAATCTACCATTATCCCCTTGAAGCGCCCTTTAATAGGAGCTACTACACAACACGTATCTGCTGCAAATTTCGCACCCGCTTCTTCAATAATTTTTGAATACCCCGCCTCATCTGCAATTTTTTTTGTGGGACGAGCGGTAGTAATCCAAAATTCTTTTTTTACTTTCTTACCTTCTAATAATTTTGATATTTGTGCTATCTCGTGTATTGAAGCATGTGGACAACCCAGACTTACAAAATCAATTTCTATATCAGTATCAATTAGTTCAGCACGAGTCTTTTTTATATCGGCAGGTTCAATGTCAAAGAAAAAATCTCTTGGTATTGGGTAGTTATTATATTCTGGAGTAATTCCTTCCATGTGGAATAATGCTGTCCCTCCGTAAGTCGCAACGGAAGCACAAAAAGATTTGAGTTCTTCAACAGTTGCTGAAGATACGCCTTTTATATAGGGTATTTTCTTTTCTAATTCGCCTAATTTATCCCCAATTATTTTTCCTAACACACCAAACTCATCTGTACCATTAATTTGTGCTTTTACGTTAACCAAAACTTGACCATGACGATTTTCATCCAAATGATACCCATAGAGAGGTGTTTTTCCAGTTAAAGCTGAAGCTAATGCACTTGGTCCACCTTCACGATTAGTTTTTGCCCCTATAACAGAGTTTGAATAACATACTGCACTACTTTCTGCCCAAGCAAGATGTTGTCCGAAATGAGGTGTATTTCCAATTAAATACGGAGTACAAGAACAAGTAGTTATTATTCCCATTTTCGCAAAGGTATCAATTACCCGATTTTGATTTTTAGCGAATTCCTTATCAATTCCTAATACTTTCCAATTTTCACGATCCATCCCTGCCGGATTTAAAGTTGTTAGTACCTTAACTTTTCCATCTTCGGCCATTTCGTTTAAAAATTCTAATCCTGCCTCACCAAGGTTCGCGTAGGAAACTCCTGCTATCTGGACACTTAATACGTCTACCATCCCTTCAGCATCGAATATATCACCTAAGGTGGTTAAAATCTCCATGGCTTTTTTAGTGGATCTTCCATACTTACCAGCTAACATATCTTGTTCTTCTGGTGTTAACTTCATTATTGTCTACCCGTTAAATTAGAAATATTTATTTATATCTACAACTGGAAATTCCGCTATATCAAAACTTTTTCCTTTAACAACAAGTGGCTTAGTTAGATCGAAACCAATTTTAGTAGTCATCTTTGTTCCGGGTTCAGCACTAGGGTCCAGACTACTTCCAGGTTCCTTATCTTTAATAACCATTCTTACATCTCCTTGAAAGCGAGTTGCCATTGCCCATTCCACAGAGAGAGGATCATAAATATTAATATCTTTATCAACAATAAATACATGTTTACAGCTAGTATGACCTGCAAATGCTCCTTGTATGGCTTTTTTGCCGTCTTTTTCTGTTTTTTTGTCGATTCGAACTACGGCATGCAACCATGAACATCCACCAGGGTTAATGTTTACATCTAAGCATTTAACTCCTGATTCATTGATTTTCTTGAAAATTGTGGGCTCCCGAGGCATTCCCATTAATATTTTATGTTCAAGTGCGCCCGGTAATAAGGCTTGCCAAATCGGATCCTTTCGATGAGTGATTTTCTTCACTTCAAACACGGGTTCTTCTCTTATCATGTCATAGGTTTCAGTCAGATCAACAAAAGGACCCTCTGCATGTCTCTCTTCTAAGTATACTTTACCTTCCAAGACAAACTCAGCTTCAGCAGGTATCATTAAATCAACGGAGTTTGCTTTCACGAGTTTGATTGGTTCTAGAGCATTTGCAATATATAACTCATCAACACCAATATCAACAGAAGTAGCTGCTGCAATCATTATGTTTGGACTATTGCCAATACAAAAAGCTACATCTAATTCTGTATTTTTTTCTAGAAATTTAAAAAAATGGCGTCCCCTAACTATTCTTGTAGCGAATTTGTCTTTAGAAAATTGCATTGCTCTATGAAAATCCAAATTTTGTCCATAATCGGGATCTCTTGTAACTACAACTGCCGAACTAATATAATTACCACCGTCCTTCTCACAATGAAATAGTATCGGAATTTTATCTAAATCGACATCTGATTCGATTACTTCTTGACAAGGCGCTTTTGATACAACTTCAGGCTCAGAGCGCTCATTTATTGCCTTTGAGAGCATCGGTATCAAATCTGCTGGAGTTACTCCGAAATAGGATGAAATAACGTCTTTGGTACAGAAAGTGTTGCCAAGAACCCTGAATTCTGACTCTTTAACTTTACTAAATAGAATAGGTGTCGGCTCCATCTGCTTCAAAATTCCAGAAATCTCTAATTTTTTGGAAACTTCAACATCTACATTCCGGAGAATTCCTTTCTCTTCAATCTGCTTTAAATATTCTCTTAATCCCATAATAATCCACTCCTTTATTTGTTTTTATGGAAAAATTTTAATAATATTAGATTTTTATCAAACACTTTTTATAAAACTAAAGGTTTTCACCTTCATTGATTTTTTTTTAATAATTCGCGCGCGTAATCAACACGAATTTTCTTATCCTTAACCATTCTTTTTGAAACTTTTTCTATTAAGTAATCAGGCACACCCGCTAATTTAGCAATATTACGTGAATGTAGTGTCATATGACCTTTTTGAATACCTTCTGAAGCTAATGCTCTTAAAGCTGCTACATTTTGGGCTAATCCAAGTGCAGCTCCAACCTGTGATAATTCATTAGCACTGCTTACGTTTAAAATTTTCAAAGCTATTCGTGCCATAGGATGTATTCTAGTCATACCCCCAATTATTCCTAACGCCAGAGGCACCTCAATTTCTCCTATTAAATTTCCTTCAGAATCTAATTTAAACTTAGTCAAGGGAGAATATTTTCCACTAATGGAAGCATAAGCATGAGCTCCTGATTCGATGGCACGCGTATCATTTCCAGTTGCTAAAGTTAAGGCAACAATACCATTCATAATTCCTTTATTATGCGTTGTCGCTCGAAATGGATCAGCAAGAGCAAATTCATAGGCATTTAATATGCCTTCAACAACTTCCTCTCCTCCTAACATTTCTTTATCAAAGGTTGCTCTGCTCCTAGCTATACGGTGAGTTGCCAAATTGGATACAATACGAAGATAGATTTTACCGCCACATATCTCTTCAATTTTGGGACTAATGGCTTCTGCCATAGTATTTACTACATTAGCACCCATAGCATCAAGAACATTAACTAACAAGTGAAGAATTATCATCTTCCCTTTATTAGTATGGATTTCTCTAATCTCAATATCCTGAGCACCCCCTCCTAACTTATTTAAGACTGGATCTTGCTCATTTGCTATATTTAAAAGTATCTCTTTACTCCTTTCAAGAGATTCTTTTGCAACTCCAATATCTTTTAATTGCGTAATCTGAATTTGAGAAATCATTATTGGTTTTACTTCATCTGAATGAAAACCACCATGTTTTCGAGCCATTTTCGCTGCATTTGAGGCAGCCGCCACTACAGAGGGTTCTTCAATAACCATGGGGATAATAAAATCCTTTTCATTAATCTTAAAATTAAACGCTAGACCAAGAGGTAACTGATAACTCCCTACAACATTTTCAATTAATGTATCAATCTGTGCAGGTTTAAAATATCCAAAGGTTTTTAATATCTTCAATTCCTCTTGATTTAAGTCAATAAGCTCGGATAATAATTTTTGACGTTCCTCTATTGATAATTTATAAAACCCAGAAATATCTGAACGAAATTCTTTCATTATCTTTTTATAAATTTGAAATTTTTTAAAATTTATTAAAGTTTTTTAAAAATTTTTTTGTTTGGCTTTATCTTTTAGGTATTATTATAGCTGCTACGTAAAAGACGGGACTATGTTAATAAATGTGGTGATTTGGGAGATTAATATAGATTGGTGTCCAATTTAAAAGCCCTTTAGCATTGGGGTTTTCTTCATTTTCTGTTACTACTCGTCTTATCTCATATTCTAATGAATTACCTTTACGAACATTTCCAGCGACTCGCACTAAATCTTTATTTAAATAACCAAGTTCATTACCGTTACTATAAAATGTCGGTTCGCTCTCCAATTTAGCGAAAAGAGGAAAGAATCTTGGGTAAGATCCAGAGTGTCCTTTTGGACAAGAACTTAAACCTTTGATATTAGGAATAATGCACCCTTCATTACAGAAATGAAGATTAAAACCCCTATCATTATTCTGTTCATGCTCGCTAATTCGACCTACTAAAACATGAGGCATAGCGGTACCAGCTTTAATCAATTCATATTCCATTACACTTTTCTTTGCTTTTAAATGGATAAAATCATTTATCTTTGGACCTTTCTGAGCAATTTCATTAAATCTTTTTTGAACCTTTAAAAGACCTGAAATACATGTAGCTCCAGAACCGTATGACCCAAAATACATTACATCATTAACACGTGCATGATTTTCCAACAAAAATGCAATCTGTGCCCACACAGATGCATTATAAATATTTCCAAAATGCATTGGTACTCTGAGTTGAGGAAGTACCCTCGCCTTTATGCTTGTGTTTACCCAATTTGAAAGTTTCTCCAATGTTGATGAAGAATAACCTTTTTCATTCAATTTTAAATAAATATATTCAGGCAATACCGCTACATCATGTAAGAAGGAATCTAATTTCTTGAGAATAGAGGATTTGATTTGTTTTCTATCGAATTTTGGTATGTCATTTAGGTGTTTTATCCAGCGTTTTAGAATTATTTCTTGCATCGCTTTCAATGGAAGTTTTGAATAGGGCGCGTGGAATGTATAAAAATCTGCGTGAAAATCTCCAATATTTTTCAATAAATCGTCGTATGCTTTCAATTGAAAATTAATATATGTAGCTTGAGAATATCGACCAAATGCCTGTGCATCTTTGGAATCTGCTGCTCGGAAAAAATCGTTGACATTTCCAGAAATTCGACCAAAACGTTTAGAAAAGGTAGCCACTCGGGGATTCTTGGAAATTACCAAAGCGATTGCTCCTGAGCCTTGAGTAGGTTCTCCGGGGGATCCCATGTGATACGATGAAATGTCGGCACTTATTACTAGAGCTTTGGTCATAATACCTTTTTCGATCATTGCGATAGCGTTGATCATTGCGAGCGTCCCGCCGGCACAGGCGTTATATACATCCTGTGTAAACGCGTTCGGCGAGATCTCCAACATCTCTGCGAAGATATTCGAAATACTCTTCGCAGCGTACACTTCGGTCTCAGTCCCGACGAAAAGGGCGTCTATGCTCTTCGGATCGATCCCACCTCTTAACAATGCACTATATCCTGCTTTTAAACCAAGAGAAATAATATCTTCGTCAGCTTCAGGAACCCGCATTTCTTTAGATAGAAGTCCTTTAGCATATTTTGCAGGATCAACATTTCTTTTTAGCGCAAGTTCTTTTAAGCTCACGAAATGTCGCGGGGCATAAAATCCAAATGAATCAATGCCAATATCAGAAAATAGATAATCGTCCGAAATCATAGTAATAGTTTAAAGAAATATTTATTTATTCAAAAACTTATCTAATTAAAACAAATATTATAAAACCCTATTTAAACCTAATGATATCAATAATAGGATTAAAAGAAATAATAATTTTACCAAAAATAATAGTATGAAAGGTAAGGAAGTTCGAGGAAATCCATTTAAACTAGTGAGGGGACCTAATTTAGATACGTCTCTGAATTATGACTAGTAGAATACCCAAAGGTCTTAAAAAAAATTTAAAAATCTTAGAAATAACAAAATGGATAACGTACAACCCTCTTTCAAAACGTCAAGACTTAAGAGGTCTCTGAATATTTATATTCTTGATTTAGTTTATATTTTATAAGGGTTCGGAAAAAAAAAACATGCGAGAATTTAGGATTAACGAGTTTTTATCACTGCGGTTAGAAGGTGAATGGACCAACATTTATATTGGAAAAGTACAATTCCGGCAATGTACGATCCTATTACTGAATATCAGTGTAGATGAAAAGAGCACGTTCGACGAAATCGATTCTATTGATGAGGCAGCAGAAAAGGTGGGCACATCAATGGAAAATTCAATGGATCTATATAAATTTATCTCTCCTGATGTCGAGTTTTGGGGGCACTGCTCTAACCTACAAGTGTGGTATGAGCATAATTACGATACAAGGCTTATATATAGTAATCTAGCGTTCCCTCTTCTTAGAAAGCTAACTGAGGTGGACGATCCTTTAGCTAAGGTAGTATTCAAAACTGAAATAGTCAAAAGATATAAAAACGGTACAGACGCAACAAGTAATTTTCTTGAAATCGAAAAAGTTCCTACATTATCACTTTAGGATAGTTTTTAGATTCTTTTTAAAATTAATTAGAATTTCTAAAGATTCATATAAGCAAAAAGTTAGATACAAATTAAAAATTCCTTAGAGTTTATAATTTTTAGATAAAATTAATATTACACATCGCAATATTTAGAATTGTATAGATGGCATCTAGTTTAGAAGATTTTAAGAGAAGAGAAAAGCACAGGTTACCTCGGCATGTCGGTTTAATCATTGACGGAAATCGTCGATGGGCAAAGAAAAGAAATCTTGACACAAATTTTGGTCATTTAGTTGGATACGAAAACCTCAAAAAAAGGCTCTTTGACTTTTTCGATGCTGGGATTCGCTATTTAAGTTTGTATATTCTTTCACTAGAAAATTTTAAGAGACGAAATTCTGAAGAGTTAGATTATCTTTATAAGATAATGATTAAAGCTGTTGATACGGTTGTAGAAGAATCAATTGTAAAGAAGGAAAAGGTGCAATTTAATATTGTGGGAAGGCTTTCTATGCTTCCGGAAAAGACTAAAAGGAAGATTGAAGAATTAATCGAATTTACAAAGGATCACAATCAAAATTATATTAATCTGTGCATAATGTATGATGGTCATGAAGAAATCGTTGATGCAGTAAGAGAAATAGTCAAAAATAGTATACCCCCAGAAAAAATTAATAAGAATACAATCAAGAAATATTTATATTCTGACTTTCCACCGGTAGATTATATAATCAGGACTGGAATGGAGGATGGAGCACGAATTTCTGGGTTTTTATTATGGGATTCTTCTTATGCTGAGTTCAAATTTAGAAAAGAGTTATGGCCCGATTATAATAAGGAAATGGTTATGGAAGATTTAAGAGATTTCGTAAGAAGAAATAGACGCATGGGAAAATAAAAAGGGTTTTGACTTCAGAAAAAGAATAGAGGTAAGAGAAATCATTATCTAAATTAACTTACACTTTAATATAGTTAAACATAAAAAATAATAAGAAATTGTATATTAGTAGTTAGGATGAAAAGATAGATCATTTTTCACATGTCAAATCTTAAACAGATTATTTCCTTAAATATTACAAAGGTTCCTCAAAATCTGTTAATTCCAGGTATTGAGAATAAAATTTCAATTCAAGTAATTAACAAATCAAATAAATCTGAGAATTTCAAGTTCAACATTGATGGAGAGAACTTGATTTTTAAATTTAAATCAGAAAAACTTCAGGATAAAATCGAATTTAGCCAGGGAGAAACTAAAAATATAGAATTTTCGTTAGAACCTACGATCGATGGTTTCGGGAAATTAAAAATTGATGTATATTGGCTAAATATAATTAAAACTTTAGTTAAAGTGCAAAAAGTAAGAGATAGTGTAAAAACGAAAAAGTTTGGAAAAATTATAGATAAATATAATCTATCCACTGCAGAATCGATTGAAAAATTGAATCCAGATAACTACTTCATTGAAATGACGAAGGAAGAGATAAACCAAGCAGAACAAGCTTTGAAACTAATGAAAAAACAACATAAATCATCAGGTTCTGCTGCGAATGCTGAAAATTCCCCTGTAATAGTAATTGAAGATATTGATTATAAAATAAAGATACTTGCGAAAGGTTATCTTTCAAATAAAGATCCCTTAAGAGCTTTAAAATTGGCTTTAACGTTATCTGAAAAAGAAGATCAAATATTTCTTTACTATAATTTAGCCAGAGCTTATGGGATGAAATATTTACGAGGATTGATTGAAGTTATCAAAAAAATTAAAAATTCGAGTGTTCAACAAGAACTTCTAAAGCAAGTAGTTTTAGATCACGTATTTATTAATCCGAAACAAGCAATCGAAGTATGTTTTTTAATTAAAGATAAAGTCACCAAAGATTCACTTTTTGATACAATATTTGGTAAAGTTATAGAGTCAAATCCGATACAAGTTTTAGATTTAATAAAAGAAATTAAAGATCTAAATCTAAAATTTAAATACATTCTAAATGTTGTAAAAAATTTACTTGACAGGAATGAAAAAGCTGAAATTTATAATATCCTTTCTCTGGCTTTAAAAGAAGTTATAGATTTTATTGAATTACATCATGATAATAAAAAAGATAAAACGATTGGATTTCATCTACTTAAAGATGGATTATTGGTTCTTGCTGAAATCGAGGGTCCTAAAGCAGGAGATTCAGTTATTGAAAGCATATCTTCTGAGGAACTTAAAGAAACAGTAGTTAATGATTTGTTTGATGAAATTTATGTTATAGTTGAGGAAGTGAGAATCAAAACAGAATCTCATTTAGTATTCTCTCAATTTTACCTCTTGAATATGTATGTCTCCGCCATTAATAATGATGTTAAAGATTTTAGTTTAACGGGTGGTAATTTAAGTAATAACTTACTTTTGAATGATTTTAGTTTTAATTCTGTATTTCTCTCTTTATTTAGTTTTGATTTTAGTGTGTTTCCAATCCTAGATCGAGTATATAACGATTTAAAATATAACCAAAATAAATCATTCGCCTACTATATTTTTCCCTCAAAAGATAATTATGATGAAAACGAGGAGAAGATACTAAGAAATACATTAAGACAATTTTTTAAAAATGTAATTAATACTCATTCCCAAGGGTTGATTTTTAATTTAGATTTTATTCCTTATTTAGGTAAACCAACTATTATCATCTCCTCTATCCCAGAAATAAATGAAATTTTGTACACTAAAATAAAAAAAATCGGAGATGGTGTTAACATTATTATAGATGATTCAGTATTCAAGGAGGGTAAAATTTATAAAAGCCTACAAAACATATTTCCCTCTAACGCAACTAGAATAGTAAATTTAGTTTTATCCTACGAATTTATTAACGACTATAACTTGTTTAAGACTGTATTACTTTCTTTACTCTAAAAAGGAGTGATTAAACCAAATTCATAAAATTGATTTAAATTTCATTTAATAATTGAAAAAATGAAGTTAATAGTTTTCCATTAGTGTAGTGTTAGTTTAAAGGTAAAAATATTATGGGAAAAGACAAGAAAAAGAAGAAAAAGAAGAAAAAAAATATTGAAGGAGAAATTGATAATTTCTCGCAATTACTCACGAAAAAGGGGAAGGGAACAGTTACACTAGGAGAAATCATCGATAGATCAGGTGATAAATTATTTCTTGGAACGGATTATAGAGAAGTTCTTATACCAGAGAGACCTTGGGCAGATATGTTGGCAGATGTGGAGCACTGGACAAGATTACCATTTACGCACGGAATTGAAATGGAATTAATTCTAGCCGATGATAATGGTAATTATCCCCCCGGAGAAGAGATGGTCTTTCGAATGAAGGAAATTGTCAAGGATGCCATTAAAATAATGGATGAGATTTTATACGAGGGAAGAACGGGCTTTCTCCCTGTTCCTGATTATATCCGAGAAAAAGTGTTAACTAGACCCTGGGGACGCGATGATCTTGAAAAAGGGTATGCCATGCAAATTCGTTATCAATTAGGAGATTCCTCTGTAGATATAGATACTTTTGCTAGGGATGGGAATGTAACAGCAATCACATATATTTTAGAGCTTGTTACGCCACCCTGTGTGTATGCAGAAGAACTAGCCTATTGGGCGTCAACATTATTTCTATTAGCAAAAGCAACATTGCCGAAAGATTTACATATTATTGCTTCAGCTATAAATCCTGCGTTAAAATTTTTTATGCGCGGATTGTCCCAGAGTGATCACCACCATTTTGGAACGTTTACATCAGAAGTGGAAAAAGCCCAAGGATATTCCATGATACGAAATTATATTCCCCATCTAATCGCATTATCTAGCAACTCACCCATAATGAATAATAAACCTACAGATGTTGTGAAAGTTATTAATAATCGGATAACAGCCCCTAATTGCGTTCGGTCTTTAAGGCTAAAATATAATACTACTATGTTAAGTGGGAATGATCCGAAACATTATATCCCATACTTAACAGATACGAGCCAAAACTCACAGAACTACTTTCTCCAAGTCGTGCAAAAGGCAAGCTTGGAAGATGGGAGGTTTGCTGACTTGTTCTGCTTTACAGATTGGAACACGATTGAATGCCGAATATGTGATGCGCAAATCTCAATTTGTCGCCGGATTGGTTTAGGACTAGTCTTACAAGCTCTACTTTACAAGGCGCGAAAGCTTCTACAAAAAGGCTTCTGGATACCCGATGCTGGCTCAGAAACAATTACAATGAATCGTCAAGGAGCAATTGAACGTGGTCTAATCTCATTATTTCGAGTAGCTCCAAGCTTGTCAAGGGAAAATTTGGCTAAATATGATCCCGATTTCGCCGAGCAATATTTAGGTCCTGAAGGTGACCCTGTGCGCTACATGACTCAAGCTGTCCAGCGAATGTTCTTTTATATTAAAGATGAACTTAAAGAACTCGGGTTTCTTTACAGTCCGTTCTTAAAACCCGTACTTCAATCTGTTTTTGGTAATATTTCTTATGCTGAACCTCCAATAACCGAAGCGGAGTACCAATTAAGTTTATACAAATTTAAGCTTGACAATGGCGAAAACCCCAATATTCTCTACGACTTAATTTATTTTACAATCCAATATTGCCAGGATCCTCTAAATAATCCTCTGACTGGAACTTTAACGCTCCCAAAAGAAATGAGAGAATAAATATAAATAATGCATAAATCGACACTATTAGCATATAAAAATTTAAGAAAAGAACATTATACAACTAATAGAGTAATCGAAATTATAAATCTTGAAAAATGAATACTAATTTTTCTCAAGGAAAAAGTTGGATCATCTCAGCTATTAGCGATGTAAAAATAGTGATAAATGGCCTTCAAAATGAGTATTATTCTCTTGTAGCGTTTAGAAGTCAATTTGCTGTAGAAAAATTTAATAAAGCCATTTTAAGTTTTATGGGATTGAAAATCGAAAAGACTCATACTCCAACGGATATTATAGAAGATATAATTAATAGTAAATCCTCTTTAATCATTGATGAAGAAACAAAAAAGGTACTTGAAAAAATTTTAAAATTTTCAAAATTTTTTGAAAATGAAGGAGTTCAAACTAGATATGGAACAATTAAGAATAATAAATTAGTTATCGCTGAAGAAATATATCAATCTTTTGAAGATATTAAAATATTCCTCATCAATCTACAAAATATTGTAAATTGTTTTTTGAAACTTGTTAAGGAGAGCTTAAATATAACAGAAAAGGAATTTGAAAATTTGTTGAAATTGGAATCATTGTCAGGTGAATTAAAACAATGGATATAAATTTAGAATTTATAAAAAATGAATATTTTTTGAGAAAAGTAGAGGATTACTTAAATCACTTATTTCAAATAAAAAAAGAAATAATTGGACTAATTTTATTTGGCTCAATAGCAAGAGGAGAAGAAACCTACTCAAAAGATAAGAGAAGTGATATTGATTTAATTATAATTTTTAGAGACAACTCATTTCATTAAAGTACTATAGACGTTTTAAA
>CAZRBD010000005.1:11317-23676 GCA_964598265.1 uncultured archaeon | reverse complement strand
GAATAGATATGAAGTTTAAATTAATGGAATTGGCACCTTCAGGAGTAGATTCTCTCTGGATGACAGAAAAAGAATTTATAAATTTAGTTAGAATCAAAACCGATATAATTTTATATGCTTTAGACGAGGGAATAATCTTATATGACCCGATAGGATTGGTAAAAAAAGAAAAGGAAGATTTGTTTAAGGAATTAGAAAAAAAAGGCGTTAAAAAGGAAAAACATTATTGGGTTTGGCCAATAAAAAGCTTTGGAGAAGAAATAGAATGGTAAAGGATTTTAAATAGACAATCTGAAAGTATTAATATTAAAGAAAGCGAATAAAAATATAGAATTAGTAAATATTAAAAATACTTAAAATTAAAAATAGAGTAATCTATGTTAACAGCAGTAATTGAACAAGAAGGAGAAACTCGAATAGAAAATATATTTGTTGTTGATTCCCATTCCCATCTCGGTCAAGATGTGGATGGTGCTACCATGATGAATCCACTTGCTCCTGGGGTTGGCACTTTTGATTTCTGGGGAAATGTACAAGGTAAAATTAAAGCCGATTGGGAGAAAACAGGTGAGCAATCATTTACAACAAACATGAATGGTAAATTTACAAAAATATCTTGGTCATTTAAGCCATATCCTTTTACAAACAGACTCTATAGCGAATTAGAAAAGATAGGAAAAAAATTTTCGGATTTAAAAGAAAAATCTAAATTTTATTCTCTAATTGATCAAGGAGTTTGCTTTCCATTTCAGGATATCTTTCGAGACAAACGTCCTGAAGCATTGTTTAGAGCGAGTAATATAAATATATCGCGTTTCACTACGCGATTTCCTTTTTCAATGAAATTAATAGGATACGGTCGATGTGACCCTCAAGAAGGAGATAAAGCTGTCAAAGAAGTAAAATACGCAAGAGAGGTGTTAGGACTTCGAGGAATGAAATTACACCCTCGTTCAGAAGGCTGGATTGATTCTATTAACTCGCAAAAAGTAATTAATGTACTTATTGAAGCAGCAAGACATTCTATGCCAGTACTTTTCGATACAAGAGGGAGAGGATCAATATTACAAATAGGAGATTTAATTAAGTCAACAAGAAGCATTCTCCAATCAAAATATCCTAACTTATTACCTCACCTCAAAATAATAATTGCTCATTTTGCACAAGGAAATATTGATGACTATGAGGTTTATAATACAATTGTTCAACCTAATGTTTATGGGGATCTTTCTATGTTGCATGGTGCAGGTGCAGGTAATTTTCTCAAGAGTTTTCGAAATTGGTTCATTTCAAATAAAAATGCACAAGTAGATAATAGATCTTGGTCAGAATATCTACTTTTTGCCACAGATTATCCTTATTTTGGAGATATTCATGCTGAAAAACTTTTGATATACATTATTAATAAACAATTTTTTGACTCTGAAGGAACGATAACAGATGTTAAAAATATTCTTGGTTTAAACCAACTAAAAATTTTACCAGAATATAGTCTCCCTCAAAAGCAAGATAAATTAAGATCTCCTCCAAGTTTAATAATTTCAAATCCAAATTATCATCAAAATAATTTAAGTACTTATGATACTTCAATTCAGACTTTAGCAAGAATGATTGTTGAAAATAAAATGGATATCAAGAAATTTTGTTTGCAATTTAAAGATACTTGGCATAATTTTTGCGATGATGTCTTATTATCTACTATATCTACTAGTAAAAAACAAGAAGTAATTCTGCTCTTTATGAATTTAATAAAAAACCAAGTGTCGGTCTTTGCACCTCTACAGTCTGATATGGAATGGAAGAAATTTGGTTATAAATATTTTGATCCCGAGCATCGAGCTTTCTTTGCTTCCTTATTTAAGCAAAATTATCTATCTATTTATATTAACAAAACAATTGAAACATTTACTCATATTTATACGTAGATTAATTTTAAGTACAGTAGAACTATTATATAACTTATTACTAAATATAAATAGTTATAACTTTTTATCATTAAAGCCAAACTTATATAATAGCTACATTTAAAGGGAGTATAATTTGAAAGGAATCGTGATACTTAACTTAAATGAATCTTCTGAACTTAAAATCGATATACAATATCCAGAAAATATTTGCGACGAATTAGCGATATCTTCATCTAGTTTAACTAGTTTATTTGAACAACATAGGGCCGTCAAAACAGGTCCTAATTATATTGAAATGCAAATAAAAAGAAATGTAAGTGTAGCCAGTTTTTTTACAGGTTATTCAAATAGAAGCTTTCTCGGTAAACCAGATCATGCCATTACTATTTTTCTCTCTGATGATGACATGCTTCCTAGAAATTTTGAAGGACAAGTAAGAAGAATCGCTTTTGAATTATTACCTAAAAGAGAGGAAGAGGATTTCTTTGACCAATTTGTTAAATATTTCGAATTATTGAAGAATGAAGAATTAGATCCCTATTATCAGCAAATGCTTGAATTAGAACAGGATCTAAGCTCCAAAAAGAGAAGAATAGATGATCTCGCTCAAAAAGTCTCGATGCTTGTTTCCGATAGGTCTGAGCATTTACAAAATGTTCAAGCTCTAAAAGATGAAACATATGGATTATATACAAAGATGGATAGTTGGTCTGCTCAGATGGCGGAGCTGAATGAGTATAACGTGACATTAACAATGAAAATTAGAAATTTTACGAAAATAACGACAAATCAAAAAGAGGAGCTTGAACAAAAAGAAGAACAAATGAAAAAACTCAGAAAAGTAATAAGAGATAGGGACGAAATTGAAGAGGGTGCTGAAAAACTCCTAAAAAAAATAAAACAAATTAAACTTGAGAACGACAAGCTTAATCAACAAATTGATAAATTAAATGAAACAAATAAAAAATTAAAATTCCAAGAACTTAAATTAAAGAGGGAAGCAGATTCCGCACAATCATCAGTTGAAAACTTCAATCTCGAAGTTAAGAAATTAAAAAATAAATTATTAGGCGTTACTAATGAAAAAGTAAATTTAGGTCAAGAACTAATCGAAATAAAAAAAGAGATAAAACTTCTGAGACGAGATCGAGACCAGTATTTAAAGATTGTTAAAGATCATGACCTTGTTTAAACTGTTGAGTGAATTTTAAATGAAAGAAAAAAATTATAATAACTTAATTCTCGTGCTTCTTTAAGTGTTCAGTTAAAAAGGTAGTGTTCCATTCTAATATTGGACTCTTCCATGATTGTAACTCTTCTGAAAAGTCTTCTCTCTTTATTTTAGTTGGCTCTTCTCCTGCATCCATGTATTTGTTTGCCAATTCCATTATTTCTTTTATATACTTTTTCTCAACTTCAAATTCATTTTTAGAAGCTATTTGCCCATGTCCGGGGACTACTACTTGATAATCCATTTTTAACAATTCCTTATCAATTAAAGAAACCCACCCCTCAGGATCCCCCGAACCTAACCATGGATCAGTTCTCGCAAATAATAAATCCCCTGCAAATAAGACTTTTTCGTCTGGAATATAAATGATTACATCACCATCGGTATGAGCTTTTTGAACCGTTCGTAATTGAACGGTTAACTTTTCGCCATGTAAAATAACTTTTTGTTCAAAGGAGGCATCTGCTCCTCGAAGGAAAAAATCTTCTGCTTGAATACTCCTGATATATAGTAAATCATTTTCAATTTCTTTTTTCTTTTCTTGATTTTGTTCAGTTTTAAGGGCTTCTTCCATTTTAGCGACTTCCTCAGGATCCGTATTCTTAATATCTTCAATTCTTTTTGGATTTTCAGTTTCTATATTTTTAAGGGTTCTATGAGAGGTTATAATTAGTGTGGATGAGTCAAAAACTGTGTTTCCCTTAATATGATCCATGTGAAAATGTGTGGTGACAATAATTTTCGGTTCCTTTCCTGTATAATGAATAACGGCTTTCTGTAAATCTTTAGCTGCTCCATCATTTAAGGTGGTATCTATGATTATTGAAAAATTTCCTAAGTCAACAAATCCTGCGTTGCCACCCATGCCTGAATTCTTCTTACTAATAGCTCCGTATGCATTGTTAGATATTTTATAGAGATCAAAATAATCTGAATTAAAATCCAATTTCTCAACAAAATCAAGTAACATAAATTTTCTTAGTCTATAGTCTTGATAAACTTTTTTAAATTAAATATTAACCATGTTTAGGTTACTTCCACTCCTTCAATTTAAATTCTTATGTTACTTATATTTATTCAGCTCTTATCAGTATTAGCATAGAATAAATAAGACAAATATAAAGGCTACTTTATGATTGAAAAACAACGCAAGAACAATTTTAACAAGACATTATTACAGAGTTATACCATATCTAGGTGTGAGAGAAGGCTATTTCTTGAACTAAGCAAGAAAAAACCGGAGTTTTGGTTGAAACCTCTAAGAAAGACCATAGCACCGAAAAGATTTCCGATCACTTCCGATTTGTTAAAAGAATTAGGAAAAGATTATGAACAAAGAGTTTATTCACGATTGAGACTCGTTAAAAATGTGAAGTTTAGAGAAAAAGATAGCAAAATTGATAAGCTAAAGCTGACATCAGTTGAATTTGAAAAATTTTTTAAGTTTCTAAAAGAAAATTCAGGAGAAGATATAATATTATTGGAATTTGAGTACAAAATTCCCTCATTTTTCTTTCACAATTTATTCCCTATTAAAAAACATGTAAATGAAATCCCGGTAAATTATGGAAAACAACGGCCAGACATTGTCATCATAGGTAATACTATAAATAACTTCGTTCCTGAAGTTTTCGAACTTTTAGCAGACGGCAATTTTCAAAAAATTCCACAGAATGAGATTAATAATAGATATGGAATCAGTATTTTCGATATTAAAAAATCTCAAGAAGAAAGAATAGGTAAAAAACATTTTGTTGAGGTATTTTATTATATGTGGACTTTAGCTCAATATATTAAAGTTAACAGTCTAGATACTAAGTTTTATGTGAGAGCTAATTTTAATGGAATTTTTCCTGAACAGGAAGAAAGTAATTTAGATCTGATAAGTGATTTACCCTCTATCATTGATAGAAAGTTAGTAACCCCTATAAATTGGGAAGAATCACAACGTATATTTTTTCAGCTGGTAAGAAGAATAAGACATTTATGGGATAATAGTCCTTGTGCTATTGAGTCGATACCCTTAAACATACATCAAGGGTGTGGTTATTGCCAATATATTGAAGATTGTAAAGATTCTCTTGATTGTAATGAGCATACAGACCCTTCTAGATGGTCTTTAAGACTTATCCCTCTTACATCACAATCTATTGCTGAACAACTAATTAATGATTTTAACTTTAACACTATTGGAGATATTGTTCAGAATATTGATACTGTTATAGTAGGAAACATACCAAAACCTCTTTATTCTGAACTACCTCTTTTGAAATTGAAGGCTCAAGCTTTAGCACAAGATCAATTAATTTATCCTGGATTTGATCAGACTCATTCATATGCTATTCCTCGTTATTCTCCAATTGCTCTGACCTTTGGTGTTGAATATGATTCAAATAACGAAAAAGTATTTGTTTTTGGAATATATCTTAAAATGTTTGTTCCTCCAGGAGTAAGGTATTATACTAAATTTAGCAATTGGTGGAAAATTTGGAGAAAAGCCTTGGAAAACTCCATCTCTCCTGAAGTTATTTGTTCCGAATTAAACACTTTCTTAATTCAGGAAATTTCTTTAGAAATGGTAAATCGTGTATTACAATACTTAACCCAATTAAAAGGAATAGAAATTCTATTAAAGGGTGATAAAAATAGAGCAGGGGTTGAGGTTGTATATAAATTTTCAGAAATAAATAACGGTCTATCCAAAGAGAACGAAGCTAGGTTAGTAAAACAGATGATTTTTCAATTATATACCATACTTGAAGTATGTACAATTATCGAAGACTATGTTTTTAATGAGGATGATGAGGGAAAAAGAGTTTTTAGGCTAAACACTAGTCTCTTCTATTGGGGACGTAATCAATTACGTCACTTTGAAGAAATGATTGAAAGAAATTTAGATTTTATTATTGATGATGGCGATACTAGAGAATACTATGAAAGAATACTACTTTACTTTAGACCATCAGATACAGAAGTAGCAAATCCATACCAACATAAAAAGATATTTGACGTACAGAAATTTGCAGAATCTTTTGTTGGAGTTCCGAATATTATTAATTATACATGGCACAGCATAGCCGAGAAATTATTTCCCTATAGTTTCAAGTTTAAATTCTGGATTCCCCATTTTAATTTCTTAGATTTAAATAATTGGCTCAGATTTTTATCTCCAAATCTGGCTATAGGAAATAGGAGTAAACTGGGATTTGAAATTCAAGAACAGCAAATATTAAAACTAAATATGATTGATCGAATCCGATCTTCTTTTCAACGCAAAGGAAACATCGCTATATCTGTTAATGCGAGACCAATTAGTAGAGCAAAGTATAGAAGCGTAATTTTACCTTCACAATATCATGCCATCGCCCACGTGTGGTATATATTCTCAATGAGAACTAGCACCCTACAACAACGAGAAGCTGAATTTTATCGTACTATGTTTCCAGAATACAGTATAGGAAAAATGGCAGCTGCAGAAGTATCTGATTTACGTATGACATATTATGGAGAGAAAAAAGTAATTTATAAATTTAATACTGTAGGGCTTTCAAGTAATATGAAACTTAAAGAAGGAGAAAGGGTTTTACTTATCCCTCAAAGTAAGCGGGATTTAAATCCTAACTTGGAAATGTATAGATGGAGTGTTATAATTAAGTCAATTACATGGAATTCAGACATCAACGGGAATACAATTGAAACTGAAGATACTACTATAGATGTATTTGAAATGTGTAAAAGGGAGAACTTAATCAACCCTAAGCAATGGTTTATATACCCGTTAAAATTCGATCCGTGGTCTCATAAACTATACAAACCAACTAAAAGAGGGTTATTTCAAAGGGAAGATTTTGGTGAGTCATGGTTAGGGCATAGACTCTCATACCTCTGGAATATCCGAACTAATCCTGAATTATTCTGGCCTCCAAAATGGGAATTCACCACCCCTTCGATTTATCTTTATGCCCCAGAATTATTATTTAATTTAAAACATCCTAGTATAGAAAAAAATCTAATAACATCTATTCACCCCAAACCAGATATTTCTCAGGTGGATGCCATTAAAAACTCGCTTCATAACACAATTTCAGCAATTCTTGGTCCGCCAGGTACTGGAAAATCGCAGACTATTGCTACCCTAATTGATGAATATCTTTGTCGCCGTAAAAAAGAGGGTAAACGGACAACTAAAATTCTCATAACATCTTTTTCATATGCGGCGTTAAGAGTAGTTATAGAAAAAATTAGGGAGAGTCGAGATATAAATGATAATCCAACACTTTCTTCTCAGGCACAGTTAATTTTTATAAGATCCGAAAGTAAAACTCCTATTGAAGCTAATTCCGGTTGCAAACATGTCGATGATCTTGTAAGAAGGCAGGGAGGATCGTGGAGATGGAACGATCAAACTCATATTGTTACCAACACCCATTTATTAGAAGAGCAATTTGAAGATAATTGTATAATATTCGCGAACGCTCATCAGTTGTTCCATTTACCAGAGAGAGTTGATGATGGTTTCGCATTTGATTTGATTTGTGTAGATGAGGCAAGTCAATTGCCCGTAGATCATTTTATGTCAAGCCTTCAGTTCATTCATAAACCCAAGCTAAAAATAACTACTCCAAAAGACAAAGGGGTAACAGGATCTAAAATAACTGATCTTACCAAAATTGATAAAATTACGTTAGACAATATTGGTAGCGAACTTAAGCTTTCTAGAATCGTAATCGTGGGGGATCACAATCAATTACCCCCTGTGCGATCTATATCTCCCCCTAAAAATCTTGAGCCGGTTTTGAGCAGCTTATTTACTTATTATATCAATGGTCATAAAATACCGAGTAGACAACTAAAAATAAATTACAGGTCTCATAAAGATATTGTCGAATTTACTTCCTTATTAGGGTTTTACAAAGATTTAGAAGCTCATGAGAAGAATGCTAACCAATTGCTAGAAGGGGATATAGATAATATTGATGAAGCATGGTTAAAAATTATTCTTGCACCTAAAAGAGTCGTCTGTTCGATTCAGCACAGTAATAAGTTTGAAATCGGAATAAGTATGTTAGAAGCAGAGCTAGTGAAGAAAATCATCATGGGGTATTATAAAATGGTAAATCCTAGTAATAAATTGGAGGAGACACGGTTTTGGACTAAACAAGCCGGGGTTGTTGCCCCCCATAATGCTCAGGGAAAAACTATCATTAATGGTTTATTTCGAGAATTAAAACCAATTACTCATCTTGATAAAGATGTGCTAATGAATTATTTAAAAAATAGCGTATATTCAGTGGAAAAGTTCCAAGGTTCTGATAGAGATATGATCATCACCTCAATCGGTCTTTCTGATGTGGACAAAATTAGCGATGAGGTAGATTTTATTTTTGATATTAACCGGTTTAATGTTCTTACTTCACGGGCAAAAAGTAAATTGATATTTATAGCAAGTAAAGAAATTCTTAACTTTATTCCTGATGAAAGGAAACTCATAGAGAGCTCCTCTAAATTTGATCTATTTGCTAACAAATTCTGCAATAAACATTTCCCTCTTAATATAAAAGATGAGAATAACGTATCTCATAAAATTACATTTAGGTATAAACAATAAATATAAGTTGATCAGTACTATCAAGGAAACTTAAGATTTTTACATGTTTGCATTAAATTTTGAACTAAAAAAATAATTCCTTTTTACATCTCAGGATCATGTATAATTTTTTAAAACAATCAAATTTAAATAGTGCAAAAGATAATATTTTTATGTAAAAAACAGTTTTTTGTGTAATTTCCTTAAAGTTTACATAAAATTGAATTTTATTGTACTAAGAATTTAAGATTTAGGTGTAAAAAATGAAATTTAGAAAAAAAGAAATTAATACTGCAATTCAAGAAAATAAAATTAGTTGTTGGGATATCGCAAGACAAAGCTTTGAACTTATGAACGAAAGTTTTGAGTCTCTTGAAAAAACTTTGAAAGCTTTAAAAAAGGATTCTAATCTGATGAAAAGTTGTAAAAAAATTCAAAATCCAATCATATGTCTTCCACTCAGGCTCCCAAACTAGTTTTAATTTAACATTTTTTTTTTAATTCTTAAAATAATTCAATAGTTTGAGAAACAAAAAGTAACCCTTGTGGAAAGAGTTCTATAAGAGAAATTAAATTAATTAATCAGGTGTAAGCTGGTCAAGATCCGATAAATCTAATCCACTGTCTAAGCTGTCTGGAACTTCTGCCAAAAATTCATTTAGTATATCCTTTAACTCATCTCCTGAACGCCTTAATATAAGCCTAATCAAGCCAATATTGATGTCTGGATCTGAGATAAGCGTCAAAACTCCTTATAACTGAATAGAGAGATGTTCTCTAATTCATTGGTCCGCAGCTTGACGCAAAAATCTTCCCACCGCCAAATTCTGATGTTACTATCTCCAGATCGCCAAGTTCTAGGTTTTTTCCTTGTTCTTCCGATGCACAAAAAACTGCGCTCGCTATTGCACCAATCCCGTCAACATCAGCGGGGAAATAGGAAAACTTAGATACACTTGCAATAGTTAAACCCGTTCTATCTACCAATATAACTTTTTTGATACCACTCTCACTTTTAATAATTTTACTGAGAATGTTATCGAAGCTTTTGGTATCAATGCTTATCGTTCTACACCTTTTTTAGTTATTTTTTTTGTTGTGATTATATGATAAATATATATAATTCACTCATTAAAACTATTATAATTATATGAATTTATAAAATTATCTTTTTAAATTCTTTCATAGGAAATTAAGAAAATTGTACGTTTTAGAGAAGCCTAAAATATTTTTCATATTAATATCGCAATAATTTCATGAATTTAACATTGGTAAATAATAATAAAAGTGAAAACAAGGTGCGGTTTCTTTGAGGTATGAGATGGAGAAGAGGTTACATAGAGTTAAAATTGAATTGGATGAAAATAAACCTATTAAATGTCAATTTGCCAAGGGTTGTAGTAAAGCTGAAAATTCTTATAGATGTAACTCTTTTTACCAAAAATGCCCCAAATTTAAAGATTTTATAGAGTAGAAACAATATTTTATATAAATTTTATACCGTTAAATAACGGAAAGTTAAATAATTGAGTTTACAAACATCAAATTTTTAAATATAATGTTGATATAAATAAATAAAGAATCTAAGTTTAGAAATAAACTATTTTTGAGGTTGGTTACTTCCAAAAAATGTTGAGACAATGAAAGAAAACATAGATAAGATATTAAATGAAATCATAGAAAAGTTAAAGAGAAAATATAAACCAATAAAAGTAATTTTATATGGGTCATATGCTCGTGGTAGTCCTAGAGATGATAGTGATATTGATCTTTTAATTTTAAAAAAGACTAATGAGAGAAGAATAGAGCGAATTGTTAAAGTAAAAAAGATTATCTATAATCCTGAAAGAAAAATACCTATATCTCCATTAATATATTCTCCCACAGAATTAAATGAACGCCTTGAAATGGGTGATGACTTTATAAAAGAAATATTAAAAAAAGGAAAAATTCTCTATGAAGAACCAATTAGTTGAAGAGTGGATAGAGAGAGGTAAGAGAGATTTGGAATCTGCTAAAGTTTTATTTTCAAGAGTGAATTATTATGACATAATCTTATTTCATATTCATCAAGCTATTGAGAAGTATATAAAAGGATTTCTCATCTACCATGGATGGAAGTTAAAGAAAATTCATGATCTTGAAATTCTCATAACAGAAGCAGTAAATTTTGATGAATTTTTTCAGCCTTACCTTGATTATGGGAGAAAATTAACAGCATTTTATTTTGAGGAAAGATATCCTCCAGGCCCCGTTTCCTTCTTCTCAGAAGAAGAAGTCAAGAATATGTTAGAAATCGCGGAAGAAATAATTGATAATATAAATTTACACATTATAAAAGAATCAAAGTCTTAATTTTTGAGCATGAAATTAGGTTTAAAAAATAAGGTTGCGTTAGTTTTAGCATCAAGTAAAGGGTTAGGATTAGCCTGTGCCAAGGGTTTTTACAAAGAGGGTGCGAATGTTGTTATATGTAGCCGATCAATAGAAAATCTTAGTCAAGCTAAAGAAGAAATAGAAAGTTTAAAGCCAAATAAAATAGAGAATAAAGTTTTTCCCATTATAGTAGATTTATCAAATAAGACTCAAATTCAAAATCTTGTAGAGAAAACCTTAGAAGAATTTGGAAGGATAGACATACTGGTTCATAATGCGGGGGGTCCTCCGGCTGCTCCTATTGAAAAGATAACTAATGAACAGTGGGAAGAATCGATTAATCTCAACTTACTTTCTTTCATCTATATTACCGAGATTGTTTTACCAGTAATGAAACGACAAAATTATGGCAAGATAATTGCTATTACCTCTGTCTCCGTAAAACAACCTATAAATAATTTAGTCCTTTCAAATACTACTCGTCTAGGAATTGTGGGTTTTGCTAAAACACTCGCAAATGAATATGCGAAACAAAATATTTTAGTAAATGTTGTATGTCCTGGACCCACCCTCACAGATCGTATGAAAGAATTAATTAATACGACAGTTCAAAGCACAGGAAAACCAATAAAAGAAGTTGAGAAGCTTTGGCTTGATCCTATACCAATGGGCCGTTTTGGAAAGCCCGAGGAGTTAGCAAATTTAGTGGTGTTCTTAGCGTCGGATAAAGCCAGTTATATTACAGGTACAGTTATACAGGTGGATGGTGGGTTGGTTAAAAGTCCACTTTAAAAAACAACTATACACCAAGGTTTTTAAGACAAAATTATGGACAAGTTCAGTTTTAGAACTTAAGAAGAGAAGATTTTGAGATGTTTGAAAACTATTAAAGTTTTTATCTATTTATATAAAGATTTTTATATACTATATCGCCATATATCTCCTATATTTGTCTGATATTATATGGATTAAATAGGGTAATTTGTTGAGAATAAGAAAAGGAAAGTTTTTAATTTGTAAAAGTCATTTATTTTAGACGTGATTCATAATTATTTATAGTTTAATCGATGAATAGATTTATACAAGAAAAATTGATTCAATTTGATAAAAAAGAAAAAGTCAGAGATATTATTATTTTTGTTTATTTTATCTATTTTGTTAATCCCATTAAGATATTTTACGAATAGAACTAACTTAGTTGAGTCAGAAAAACAAGATAAAGTTAATACTTCAGCTCAGAGATCAGGAACAACACAAT
>CAZRBD010000005.1:0-11307 GCA_964598265.1 uncultured archaeon | reverse complement strand
TATATCGCCATATATTTCCTATATTTGTCTGATATTATATGGATTAAATATGGAAATTTGTTAAGAATAAGAAAAACAAAATGAATTTATAAGTTAAAGTAAGATTTTTATGTTTTACCCATAGGAATTTATGGTATACTTGAAAGATTAATTGAAAATAATGTTAAATGATTTATTTGAATATAAAAAGAAATAGGATTCAGGTCTTAATATTTTTGCTCATAGTTTCTTCAGTAATATTACCATTGGGTAATAACAGAAGTAAAAATATTACGTCAGAAGCAGAGATTCAAGAAAAAATCCATTATTCAGCTCAGAGATCAGGAACAACACAATGGATCAAAAATCCGAATTTTGAATCACCTATTGAACCAACCTGGTTTTGGAAGAATGGCTCGTTAGGAGATAATTCAGATATGGATGGAAACACAACTACAGGTCAAGCGAACATTAGAGTTTTGGGTGATTCTAAAACATTTACAGTTGTTTCTGGCATTATTAATTCATCAACATCAACAGGTTGGAAGAGATTCAGAAATGGAGGTTATCAATTTCCAAATACAGATGAAATTAGGTCATATGGTGCCTTTGTCTATCATGAATGGGCTGATGATGCTAATCAGGCTCCAAGTGTGCATTGGAAAACTAATGTTAGTGTTCCAATAGATATGTCGGATTATGTAATTACTTCAGCATCACTAGAAGTAATAGTGAATGCAACAGTAAGCTCTAATGTTGATACACCTAATGATGACGGTTCTTGGACAAATTATGCTATTGGTGATTCTGTTACGTTTTATATTCAAATTTCTGATTTAGGATATAACGCTCCCATTTACACTGTAGCGAGTAATAAAACAAAATATCTAGGACAACAAAATGCTACACAGCCTACGATCCTAACAATAGATAATAATCCTTTGGAAATCGTAAATGAAATTGATTTAATTACAGCTTTAAACTCTGCTTTTGATAAAGATCCTCAACATTCTAATTTTACAATCACTGCCGGAATAGATATATACAGTGAAGATAACCTCCCAGGTACTGATACAGATACATTTGATGAATTAATTATAAAGAACATAACTTTAACATTTACTGCCAAAAAAAAAATTGACCAATATACTAAAGTCTCATGGAATCAAGTCGGAAATAAACTTGATGGAGGAAGTTTTCAAATAATCAATGCGAGTTTTAATTTTAAATATAAAGTAAGTAAAGCTTGGCTAAGTTCAGCTCCTCTTTCTGAAATTAAATTTTATATTAATAACAAGTCTCACCCTCAAGGAACTTTCAAATTAAGTTCAGCACCGACATCCTTTCAGTATGCAAAACTTGGGGGGTTTGATATTACTAACTTAATTTCAACAGATGTAAACATAAGTACTTCAATCGAAGTATTTCTTAAAGACAGTTTTGAACTAAATGAGACCCTAATAATATCAATAGCAAATGTAACTCTTAATATTTCTTATATCGAAACCTTTCCCGATTATGATACTGATTTTCGTTTGTTTCTAAATAATGAAAACAAAACATCTAACCCTGTTATTCAAGTACCAATAAATAACCCATTAAATATATCATTTAGGTATGTTAATCAATCTAAAATCCATATTGCAGGAGCTACAATTCAATTAGAAGGTAAAGTTCCAAAACTCTTAGTAGAAAACTATACATTAGGCCAATACGATACCACTATAAATACTTCCGACTTAGGGATAGGAATTAGTATTTTAACAGTAGTCGCACAAAAAAATAACTATGAAACACAAAACGTTCAAATTTTTGTTGAAGTAATTGATAGACCTACACAATTACGATTATTTGTAGATGGTGATCTAAAAAATGATAATAGTACTCTCAGTGCTAAATTTAATGAGCTTATCAATGTAACAGTGTACTATAGAGACAATGAAACAAACAATCACATCTCAGGAGCAAATGTAAATTTGTTAGGAATAGGTTCTTTAAACGAGATGAATTCTCAGTACAGTTTAATTTTAAATACCGCTGATTTAGATAAAAGCATCAATGTTTTTACTATTTTTGCGCAGTTGGTTAACTATACACCACAATCTATTCAGTTTTTCATTGACGTATTTGATAGAGAGACGGAATTACTTTTATTTGTAAATAATGAACAAAAGTTGGAAAGTGACACAATCCAAATTCAAATTAACGAAATTATAAATATTACAGTTTATTACAGAGATTTTTTAACTCAGATATATCTCACAGGGGCAAGTGTTACATTATTAGGAGTAGAGAGTCTTACTGGAATAAATGATAGATATAACATTACTATGAATGTAAATGATTTAAATCTCGGAACCAATGTTTTGACAATATTTTCTCAGCTCACTAAATTTGAATCTCAAACGATTCAATTTATAATTGAAATAGTTGAAAGAGCGCCATATTTTAACTTATTCATAAACGGTGAAAATAAAACTAGTGACCCCGTTTTTGTTCTTCCTATAAGTTCAAACTTAAATATAACAATTAAGTATTTTGACAATCAAACGCGAAATCATATTAGTGGAGCAATAATACAATTAATTGGAGAAGGACTATCAACCACCGTTACGGAAGATTCTGTTTTAAACCATTATTCTGTTGTCTTAAATACTACAGATCTAAAGATTGGGATAAAATTGTTTACAATTGTAGCTCAAGCAACAGATTATCAGGATTTTACATCGGACATCAGGATAACTGTTTCACGAATAAAAACATCCATCAACACGATTACTGGGGAATCTCTTTTAATTGCTAAGTCGGGACAGAATTTTAGGTTAAAAGTTTTAATAAACAATACTGATTTTGGGGGTATTATTAAAGGTGCTACAGTCTCATTTATATGGGAATATGGTTTAGGTGAACTAACAGATTTTGATAATGACGGTATTTACGAGATAGTATTACATGATGTTAAAGTAGGTTATCATATTATTACGATTACCGCATTTGTAGGGGATTTATTTGAACTTAAAACTTCTGAAATTGTTTTGAATGTAATTGCTGAATCTGATTTGGATGTTACTTGGTTAGTGATCAGTTTAGTAGGAGGAATAGTAGGTCTTGTCTCAGTTTTTATTTCTTACCAGAAGTATTTCAAATTTCCACCAATAGTTAGGAAAGTGAGAAAATTAAAGAAAAAATTAAAGAAAGGAAAGAAAATAAAACCAATATTAGTCATGAAAAGAGATGATATTATAAGAAATAATATTCAAGACAAAATACAAACTTTATCTTTAGAGATTTTTAAACATAAAAAAAGTGATATTATTTTAAAAAATTCCATACTTAAAAATAAAAAAAAAATTGTAAAAGAAGGAGAATCATTCTCTAAATGACTGAGGTATTAAAAATGAAACATAAAATTATAAAAAATTTGTATCTAATTATCTTGTTTATAGCTTTTATGGTAAACTTACCCATCATTTTTAATAGCGCCTTAATTAATTATTCTTCAAGGTTTAATAAACAAGAAAAAATAAAGAGTTCAGGTCAAACATTGTATACAGAGCAATGGTTAAAAAACAATGATTTTTCTAGTCAAGATTATTGGTATTTAACCAAAGGGGATCAAGGAGATAATTCTACTGTAAATGGAACGATAAGTGGGGGAAATGCAAATTATAAAATTGTTGGAGAAAATAGTACTTTTGAATTACTTACCGGGGTTTTTAATTCGTCTTCTTGGGTAGGTTGGGGGAATTATAGTAACGGTGATTATCTACAACCAGATATTGTGGAAGTTAATACAACAGGACTTTACGTTTATCATTATTTGGATGAAACTGAAGGAGTAAATAATGTAGGCCAAGTGCATAATTTTCCCAGTGTTCACTTTAAAAAAAATATTAGTTTACCATATGATATGTCTGATTATAACATTACTTTCACTTCACTAAATGTAACCTTCAATGCAAGCGTGGATGTTAATGTTGATACTCCTGGAGATGTTGTAGATCAATTCTCAATTTGGGATTCTGCTACATTCTATATGGAGATATCAGATTTAGAAAGAAGTTATTCATTTAGGATTGCAGAATATAAAACAACAAATTTAGGACAAGATATTGGTCCAATATTAGACATTTCTGATAGAGAATTAACATATGTGAGTGAGAGTGATCTAATTACAGCTTTCAATTTAGCTCTTCAAAAAGATCCTACTCATTCCAATTTTACAATAATATTGGGAATTGATATTTACTGTGAAGATAATGATTGGAGTCCTGGAGATTTTGACAAGTGGAATGCTCTAATATTTAAAGGATTAAATCTCACATTTAACTATGAAAGAAATGTTGATAAATTCTCTTCTGTATCTTGGAACCAAAAAGGAGATACAATTCCAGTAGCTACTATAATCTCAAATGCTACACTTGCATTTAAAGTAAAAATCTATCAAAATTTTCCAACTTCATTATCTACTTTTTCTGAAATTAACTTTGGAATCAATGACAATCTATATACAGAAACTCTCAGATTAAGTTCTTTAAATACAACTTTTGATACGGTTTTATTTGATGTTACCAATTTGATTTTAAAAGGTGTTAATATCACACTTGAAATTCAAGTTTTTATTGCAAATACATTCAGCTTAGGTAAAAATATCACCATCTCAATAGATGATGTTTTTCTTAATATATCGTATTATAAAACATTTCCTGATTATACAACGGATATTGATTTATTTTTAAATGGTTTAAATAAAACTCAAGATAAAGTAATACAGATACCAATAAATAATGCTTTAAATGTAACCATAAAATACACTAATCAATCCACTGGATTTCACATTCCAAATGCCACAATTCAATTAAAAGGGGATTTTACAGGCTCATTAAACGAAAATCTCACTTTAGAACAATATTCAATTATTTTCAATACATCCCAATTAAGTATTGGAATTAAAACCCTTACTGTTGAAGCAAAAAAAGATAATTATTTTACCAAAACTATACAGTTTTTCGTTACTGTAGTGGAAAGAGCAACAGAATTACTACTTCTTGTAGATAATAATCAAATCGACGATGGTTATACTATAAATTCTGGAGTTAATGAATTTCTAAATATTACAGCGAATTTTAGGGATAATTCTACAAAAAAGTTTCTTAGAGATGCAAGTGTAGAATTATTAAGTGTGGATAATCTAACCGAAACATCTAATTACTATAATATAACGATAAACACAAGTGAATTAAATCAAGGAATTAATGTACTTATTATATTAGCACAATTAAGTAATTACACTTCTCAAACATTCCAATTTTTCATAGAATTAGTTGAAGGAGCTTCAGAACTAATCTTATTTGTAAATAATACCCAAACTTATGATAGTGATACAGTTACAGTTAAAACTAACCAAATTTTAAACCTAGCAGTTTTTTATCATGATAATCTAACGAAGGCGCATCTTATTGGTGCTAATGTTGTATTATTAAGTGTAGGTAATCTAATTGAATCTGGTGGCTCTTATATAATCACAATTAACACAAACGACTTAAATCCTGGAACGACAATTTTGACAATAACTGCTCAATTAAATAATTATCTGTCTCAAACCATCCGAATTTATGTTGAATTATTTGAACGAGCTACAGAATTATATTTGTTTTTAAATAGTGAAAATAAAACTTTAGATCCAGTCATCGAGCTCCCAATAGGCTCAATTTTAAATATAACTGCAAAATATATAGAAAATCAAACAAAACGTCATCTAAATAATGCTACTTTAAGTTTGATAGGGGAAAACTTGCTGGCAAGTTTAACAGAAAATTTACCACGAGAACATTATTCAATCCTCATTAATACCACAATTTTAAAGGTGGGCGTAAACTTACTAACTATTATCGCAAATATTACAAATTATCAGATTGGAACCATTGATTTAAGAATTACAATTAATAAAATTTCCACTCTCATTAGTACTGTGTCTGGAGAACCTATAATAAATATTCTTCCAGGGGATAATGTAAAATTACAAATAATCTTAAACAATTCTGATTTTGATACTATTATTAAAAATGCAACAGTTATATATAGGTGGACCTATGGTCAAGGAATACTCACAGATCAAAATAATGATGGTGTATATGAGGCAGATTTATTAGATATTCCAGAAGGATCTTACACTATTACAATAACTGCATCTGCAGGTGATGATTATGATTTTCGAAGTTATAAAATCACTATAAGCGCTATTAGAGGTCCAGTTGAAGACCAGACTTGGCTTTTATATGTATTAACTGGAGGTATTATAGGATTAGTATCAATTTTTAGCGTATATCAACTTTATTTTAAATATCCTCCCTTAGTTAGGAAAATAAGAAAATTACGTAAAAGAATAAAAAAGGGGAAGAAAATAAAACCGATGATGACCTCAAAAAGAGAAGAAACTATTAAGGTTGAGCTACAGAATCAAGTTAAGATTTTAGATTTAGAATCAGAGAATATTGAAAATAAAATTCCTGATAAAATTGAAAAAAACATTAAAAAAAATATAAAGGAGAATGAATAAATAATGCCTATTGGATTTGCAATTACCGAATGGACAGAGGATGAGGGATTAGCTATCAGTCATAAATATCCAAAAACCTTAGATATTGATTTGGATGATATGATGCGCATTTTTTATGCTCATATAACTGGAGCAGGGGAAGCTGGTAATGTAGTAGTAAGATTAGAAAAGTCACGGGCCAATGTATCGAGTTATTTTACAGGGATGGAATCTGATACTCCAGTGATGATCAACCTACTTCTTGAATTGGGTGAGGAACCAGAAATGTTTGGAGAAACTGTCATTCATGAGATGAATGACACAATTTTAAAGTTTATAAAGCAGACAGATACGGATGTTTCTAAAAAGTTTGAAAATATTGAAGAATTATATAAATATTTAAAAAATTCATTACTCCTTTTAGAACGATTAGAAAACTTATCTAAGGAACAAAAATTGGCCCAAATTTACAGTGGTGAGAAAGGAAGAAAGATTTTAGAGATTCTTCAAGATAAAGCTATGTCCCGAAAAGAATTACAAGCAGTATTAGAAGAAAAATTGAATAAAATCATTTCTAATATTGAGATAACTTTGGATTCTTTTATCAAAACTGGCCTTGTCAAACAAGATTGGGTTGAAGGGGATACAGACATCTCTTTATTTCTACTTTCGGATTTTACTTTATTTAGAACTCCAGCGGTAAAACTCATTGAAAATACTAAGACTCATCTACCAACTCCAGAACTTGCGACTAAATATCTTAAGGAAGTAAATGATTATTTTTCAAAATATAAACCAACTTTAGAAGATAATCTAATAATAGCTCAAAACATGCTGAATCCCGATAAGTATGATTATATTTCTTTACTAAGAGAACGAGCATACCCTTTAAATAAACTACCAAAAGGGCCTGGTGAAAGCATTGAACAGATTGGAAATATTTTAAAACCAATGGAAAAAGATCAAATTATTAAGTTTATAAAAGATAGTAAAGATACTGTATGGGTATTTTTATTAACAGATGTTATAGCTCATACTTTCTATCCTGAATATTTAATCGAAAAAATCCGAAAAGATCGTATGGAAGGGAAATTAAAAAAGGAAGTTGCGATTAAACATTTAGAATTACTTGAAGAAGCGTATAAAAAATAAAGGGTGGAGTATTGATTTGTCTCAAGACGATGATTCGGCAACAAAACAAGTTCTAGAACTTATCGGGTTAGCCCACGATGAAGTAGATACGTATTATAAAATAACGGGAAGAGGTCCCGTAATGGTTGGCGAAATCGCCCTGATTGCTGAAGTTTCTGAAGAAAGAGCAAGCGAAATTGCTGAGAACTTGTTCCATAAAGGTCTTCTAAAACAAATTCCTGGGAAAGTACCCATTTATGAAACTCTACCTCCTTATGCAGCACTTGTAAATCAAATCCATCAATTTAAAGAAAAAATTAAAGAATTTGGACAAGTTGCTCCCAAAAATTTACAAGAACGATTCGAATCACTTGGGAAACAATCAGTAAAACTTAAGAAATTAGATGATTATAGGATTTATCTTCAGTTGATGAAAACAAAACTACCAGCCCAAATTAAGACTCAATTTGATAGGTTCGATGCAGCTCTTGATCAAGTAAAAAGATTTCAGGACGTTAAAAAGTTTATTCTTAATTTAAAAGAAATTGTTCCATCTGATATTACCAAAGAGTTTGAAGTGATGGAAAGTCGTCTAGAAATAATGAAGACAGAGATTTCAAACAAGTTTGAAAAACAATTTCGCATCGGTGCCCTAAAAAGTATGGCTGAAAAAATAGTCTCTAGGGTTATTTCAGTACAATTCAGAGAAATTACTGAATACTTTAAAAAGAAATTCGTTGAAACAACACAAAGGATGTTAGATCAAGTAATTAATCAATTGGGGAGTTTAACGGATACGGCAGGCGAAATTAGTACAGATTTAAGTACTATTTTTGTTGATATTGATGCCGGAATAAAAACAACCCTAACTGACTTAGAAAATAGAGTTTCTGCGGTATATGATGATATTCTTACAGGAATTCAAGAATTACAAGATGTATTCCAAAAGGAGATTTTTGAAACTCTCCAAAATGATATTATTGATAACATAATTGGTCAATTAGAAAGCGCTGAGATTACAATGAATGAATTTTGGGAGCGCTCTAAACAAGCCTCACTACTTAGTTTTAAAGATGTATGGTTTGTTAGAAGTGTTGAGGGAGTTAAAGCGCAAATAAATGAATTAGTTTCTAGAGTAAAAATGCGAGTTCATATTACTGCTCCAAAATTAAGTGATATTGATTTAATAGCGCTCTCGCAATTAAAAAAACATATAAATATAAGAATTTCAACTAATTTTGATTTGAATAATCCAGAGGATCAAATAAAATTTCAACAATTAGAAGATATCCCAAATATCACTATTAGACTTTATCCAATTGAAAATTTATGGGCAATTAACAAAGATTTCGAAGAAGTTGTGGTGTGCGTTGTATCTAAGAAAGGAGAGGGTGAATTTGAAATAGCAGGAATGGGGTCTGTCTTAGAAGAACATGTAAAATTATTTGCAGGAGTATTAGAGGATGTATGGATCCAAAGCAAAAGATTCGATCAAGCGGAGATGATGCAGGCTATCAAAAGAGCTTCTGTAATATCTTCAACAGAACAATTAATTTCAATACCCACAGAAGCAGAGATAGTGAAGAAAATCGAACCAATCCCATCTACAATTTCACCAAAACCTATAACAGCACCTAAAAAAGAAATAGAACCATCTGGTATATTACAAGAGGCACAAAGGATTGAAAAAATTAGTGTGGAAGTACCACCAAATATTATCCCGAGCTCACCAAGTTCTTCCGAAGCATCTATTTCAACCCAGTTTGATGATTTAATGAATAATTTCGAGAACATGACTGGAAATGAAATCGCATTAATATTAGAAAAGCTTCAAGATGAAATTCTTGAAACAAAAGGATTCAATGCTGCTTTAAGACAAATTAGGATGAGTTCCTCTAAACTGAAACGTAATATGAACTTATTAAATAGTGCTGAGAAAGAAGAGTTATTTAATAAACTTGGTTTTTGGAGAGAAAAGTTAAACCTGTAGTACTATTTTTTTATCATCTTTATATTAAAATAAAAGAGGATCGGTTATTCCTAAATATTTTTCTACAACGACCATAATCTCCTCTTTGGTACCTGTATAGGCAAAAAGCTGATGTTTAGCTTTTCCATGAGAAGTGCTATCAATTGTTTGAAATGAATTTAATTGAAGTTCAATTTCGCCAAAATTCAACAGAGATTTTTTAGGAGATTCAGAATTATATGATTGGATAACTCCGATCTCTGCATCAGGGTGGTCTCTGGCAATATCATAGCAATCATCTTGCATCTTTGGAATGTCATCAGATAGTTTTATTATAAAACCATATTCTTCCGACTTGGGGATTTGTAATACATAACCTATTTTTGCAGGTCTGTTATAATCTATATCTTCAGGACGGATCCCTAATTTGTAAATAGCATCCACATCTATTTTATATGCTACATAGTTGTCCATAATTCTTAAGCGATCATTTGGAATACGAGAAAAATATGATATGGGTACTGGGCAATTTTTGGTAGGGATTAATACTGTGCCCGGATTTTCGATTCCCCCGCTTATAACAGTAGCTAAAGACCACCCATTTACTTTTAGATTTGGTCTAAAGAATATACAATCATCTAAAATTTCCAAACCACAATAATTGACACTGGTCGAATGAGGTTCCTTAATAACCCTTATTTGGCGCGTGATTTCCCCTTGCGATCCTTGCTTGGTTCTTTGATTTAAGACAAAAATTTGACTTGAGAGAGTACAAGAAGTGCTTGAACTTGCCAAAATCTCATAATTTGCGGGATCTAATCCAGGAGGACAAAACCATTCTTCCCATGTTTCGGGTTTTTTATAAAAATAATCTCTTTCGGGGCTAATCCAATACCTATCACCTCCAATTACATGACTTCTTACCTTAATTACATTTTTAATATCCGGATTAACCCATAATAAATTATAACAATTAGCTTTTGGAAATAATCCCAAAGGACGACCTCCATACTCAGAAATTATCGCTGAACTTTCCTCCTTGAAAAATAGCTCAATTAGATTTATTTCCTTCCCAATTGTGGATAAAAGAGAATCTTTCGTGAAGTAATTCATTATTAATGAAAACGATTAGTTATTGATGTATAATAGATTGAGAAATTATTAATTTTTTATCAATTCCATCGAAAAATTATTAGATTATTCATAATTAGAATATATACAATTACTATGAAAAAAGTGTATCTCGTTGATTATAGTAGATGTAATCTCCGTTTTTGCGGTCGACAATGTATAAAGAAATGCCCTATAACACTGTCGAACGCAAGATTGAAACCTAATAAGAAAAAGCAAGAAATTCCTATCTGGTTTCAGAAATCAACCAAACAAATTAAAATTACTGATGAGAGATGCTTGAAATGTGGTATCTGTGTAAATGTTTGCCCTGCGAAAGCTATTTATGTAAAGAATATTTTAGAAGAACCTCTAGAATTAATACCTACTCATAAATATCAAAAGAATAATGAGAAAAATCAAGGTATTGAGGGCTTTCGACTCTACAATCTACCCACATTAATTTCTGGTAAAGTTACAGGTCTTTGTGGTCCAAATGGAATTGGTAAAACTACAGTTCTAAACATAGTTTCAGGAAATTTAAAACCTAATTTTGGGCGAACAGACATTAAATCAGAAG